>NZ_JANSIZ010000029.1:0-31653 GCF_047462315.1 Synechococcus sp. H60.2
TTGCGGAACAGCTCAATAAAGTGTCCTGGGGAAAGGCTAAGCTTTGGCATGATTCTAAGTGCATTGTCTCATGCGGCAGTGCACCTCTAGAAATTTTGAAGCGATATATCCAGAATCAGTCAGGAGGCGCTATCCCTCCCCACCGTCTATACGGTGGGGAATCCCACGCCTTACGTTGACAGGCAACCGGTTCGCATCGACAGCCCTGCAGCAGCCATTCGCCGGGGCATCGGCATGTTGCACCAGGATCCCTTGGATTTTCCTTCTCTGACGGTGCTGGAAAACTCTGGAAAACTTTATATCGCCAGTTATATCGCCAGGCAGCGGGGCGCTTGGGTTTGGGGCTGCGAGAGAGCCGAAAACGTCTCCGAAAAGCCTGTGAAGAGTTTGGCTTCAACCTCAACCCGGATGAGGCTATCGGCAGTTTGACGGTGGGGGAACGGCAGCAACTGGAGATGCTGCGGTTGCTCTCACTGGGGATCAACACCTTAATTTTGGATGAGCCGACGACGGGCATTTCTGCGGCGCAAAAAAGATCTTTTGTTGATCTTTTGTTTGCGGCTTTGCGTCGGCTGGCAGAGGAGGGCAAGTCGGTGATCTTCGTCTCCCACAAGCTGGCCGATGGGGAATGCTTTTGCGATCGGGTGACGGTGATGCGGCAGGGGGAAGTGGTGGAGGAGCTGACTGTGAAGGGTGAAGACATTTCCCTGCCGGAACAGCGGCTGATCGATTGGATGTTTGAGCGGGAATTGGCGCCCCTGGCTCGGCCCCCCTCTCTGCAAAGAAGGGCAAATCCCCTGTTGGAGTTACGCTCCCTGGTGGTGCGGCATGAGCCGTTTACCTTGGCTTTACCGGATCTGGCGGTGCAGCTGGGGGAAGTGATTGGGTTGGCCGGTTTGGAGGGCAGTGGGCAACGCTCTTTCCTGCTCACCTGGGCAGGGTTGTTGCCGCCCAGGCAGGGCCAGATTCTCTTGGCAGGGCGGGAGATGACCAGGCCGTCCTTACGGCGACCATCTTCGCTCTGGGGTGGGGTTTTCTCTAGCGGATCGGCTGCGAGAAGGGCTGATCCCTGGCTTGACGTTGCAGGAGCATTTTGCCCTCCAGCAGCGGGATCCCTGGATTAACTGGGCTCTGGCCCGTCAACAGGCTGAGGCGGCCACCGAACACAGCGGGGCAGCTTGGTAGCCCCGTACTCAGCGCTCCGCGCCGCTGACGCGAGTAGTACAGTGCAGAAAAGCCCGCTCGCGTTAGCGGGACGTAGTCCTTAAGCAACTTGAGTCGCTCGCCAATGCTATAACAAGCAAGTACCCACCCCGGTGAAAGACCTGGACAGTGCTGTAAGTCACAAGTAAGCGGAACCTTGGGACTGGGTTCCAGGGAGCCGTCTAGGGGGGTCTTGACAGCGCCTTTGCGAGTCTATCTGTGGACTGCGTAAGAATCCCCCGACTAAAGTCAGGGGTGTCAATTCGGCGTTCGCGGTCACCTCTACAGCAGGGTGGAACAACTCTCGGGGGGCAGCCAGCAACGCAGCCAGTTGGCCCTATTGCCCGCACTGGCCTGGGGATGGATGGGCTGCACCCTGCTGCTCTTGCTCGGGGATGGGATCCTTGCCTTCTGGGTTTGAACCGGGAGCTAACTTAGCTCCAGCGGGGCAAGTAGCAGGAAAAATCCTGTTTCTTAACAAACCGAAAGGGCCCGGAAAGGGATCCCCAGACCACTTGATCCGTTTCCGGGTCGCGGCCCTGATCCAGGCTGTGGAAGTAGTCGGCCCCAATCTCGAACTCGCTATAGAGGTAGGTGGTTCTGCCCTTGCGCTCGACGATACAGCCTTTGCCGGGCACGCTGCGGCCCCGGTAGCAGGATCCCGTCCACTCCACCTGGATTACACAGCCGGGCAAGAGTTCCAGCTCTGCCGCCGTCAGGCGGGCCAATTGCTCCAAGTTCCGACCGGCACATTTGTAGGCCTCTGGAGAGGTCAGGGCGTAGTTTTGGATGCGGATCCCGTCGGCGGTCTCGAAGAGATGGATGACCCGCTGCCGGTAGGGCTGGTCGGGGTAGATATCGTACAGTTGCTCCACGTAAAACCCTATCCCCTGAAACACTGACCACGGCAGGGGGCACTGGTAGACGTGAATATTGGCAAACCAAACCGGCTCGGCCATAGCCTGGTGCAGATTGTTGAAATGTCCGGCCATCCAGGTAGCCAGTTGGGCCAGTTGCGGCGAAACCGACATAGCGCGGGCAAAATCCTAACCAAGGGCAAACCTATTATCCAAAATGCTCGTCCTAGCTGCCAAAGCAAGCCTTCAGGCCGCAAGCTAGAGTAGAAGGATGCAATCCGTTGCCACTTGGCCTATGTCTGCGGCACCTCTTCCTCTGCTGGGGCAATCTTTGGCTGCCTTGAAAGAGTGGGCAGTTGAGCAGGGGCAGCCGGCCTACCGCGGGCAACAACTGCACACTTGGCTCTACCAAAAAGGGATCCGCTCCCTGCAGGAAGTGACGGTCTTTCCCAAAGCCTGGCGCGAGGCGCTGCAGGATTATCCTGTGGGGCGCTCCCAGGTTGTGCAGCGGATAGAATCCCGCGACGGCACCGTTAAGTTGCTGCTGCAGCTAGCAGATGGGGAGTTGATCGAGACAGTGGGGATCCCAACCGCCAAGCGGCTAACTGTCTGCGTTTCCTCCCAGGTGGGCTGCCCCATGGCCTGCGACTTCTGCGCCACCGGCAAGATGGGCTACCGGCGCAACCTCAAGTTGCACGAAATCCTGGATCAGGTGTTAACGGTGCAGGAGGACTTTGGCCGCCGCGTCAGCCACGTGGTCTTCATGGGTATGGGGGAGCCCCTGCTCAACCGCGACACCGTGGTGCAGGCCATCCGCCGCCTCCACCAAGATATCGGCATCGGCCAGCGGCACATTACCCTTTCCACCGTGGGCGTGCCCCGGCAAATTCCCTGGCTGGCAGAGCAGAATCTGCAAGTTACCTTGGCCGTCAGCCTGCATGCCCCCAACCAGGAGCTGCGGCAGCAGTTGATCCCTTCTGCAGCCCACTACCCCCTAGAGGCCCTGATCCGGGATTGCCGCGACTACATGCTGCGCACCGGGCGGCGGGTCAGCTTTGAATATACGCTGCTAGCGGGGGTGAACGATCTGCCCCTCCATGCCCGCCAACTGGCGCGTCTGCTGCAGCAGGCCAGCCAGGCGGGGGCCCGCCTGCACGTCAACCTGATCCCGTACAACCCCATTGCCGAGGCCGACTATCAGCGCCCCCAGCCGGCGCGAGTGGCGGAGTTCGTCCGGCTGCTTGAAGAGCACCACGTGCGGGCCAGCGTGCGCCAAACCCGCGGCCTGGATGGCAACGCCGCCTGTGGTCAACTACGGGGATCCTTTCTGCACGCTTCCCCCCCGCCCTTGCCTTCCCCTGGGCCAGCCCTTGGCCGTTCTTAGATGCTCAAGTTCGGAGTTTTTTTGCAGTTGCCACCGGCAGGGCGGGAGGCAGCCAAACGCGAAAATGCGTCCATCCTTCCAAGCTGCTGACGGAGATCTGGCCCCCCATGTGCTCCACCAGTTGCTTGACCAGGGCCAGCCCCAGGCCGGTGCCGCCGTGCTTCCAGCGATCCGACTGCGGGATGCGGTAGAACTTCTCAAAGATGCGGGGCAGCTCCGACTCCGGGATCTCGCTGCTGTTGCTGCAGACAAAGAGGATCCCTTCTCCTTCCCAGGCCACCTGCAGGTGGATGGATCCCGCGGGGGCGGTGTATTTGACGGCGTTGTGCAGCAGCTCGCGCAAGATGCGGCCCAGAGCCGTGGGATCCGCCTCAAGGGGTGGGATCCCCTCTTCTAGGTGCAGTTGCAAACTTTGGTTTTTGGCCTGGGCCAGGGGCTGAACTGCCGCCACCAGATCCCGCAAATAGCGCGGCAGAAAGATCTCTTCGGGTTGGAGCAGATACTTCTCGGCTGCCAGCCGCTGCATGTCCAGCAGGTCGTTGATGAGATCAATTTGGCGGTTGCATTCCTTGAGGGCGATGGCGAAATAGTGCTGCTGCTTCTCGGGGTTATCGTGGGCTATTTGCAACATTTGCAGGGCCATGCGCACATTGGTCATGGGGGTGCGCAGCTCGTGGGAGACGGTGCTCAAGAAATCGTCCTTGAGCAGGTTGAGCCGCTCCAATTCCTTTACCTGGGCCTGGGCCGCCTCATACAGACGGGCCTGCCGCAGAGCCAGAGCAGACAGGTTGGCCACCTGGTAGGCCAGTTGTCTCTCCGCTTCGGAAAACTCCTGCTGCCGCTCCAACAGCAACAGCCCCAGCCGCTCTTGCTTGTCCCAAAGGGAGCAAGCCAAAAGCTGTACCCAGTGCCCCCCTCGCTCCTTTTGACAACAGCAGTGGACTTCCCAGGGCTGGTCAAGAAACGCATGGGAGTGCAGCAGGTGCCTCAGCTCGGGATCGTTGAGGCAGGCGGGATCCGCCTTCTCCGGAAACGAGCAAGCCGGGATCCAAGAGGATCCATCGGCACTGGTCAAGAAAATATGACAGCCGGTTAGGTTGAGGGCCTCGGCCAGGCTCTTGACCACCTCTTCCAGGATCTCCCCCTCCTTGAGGCTGGCCACCATCTGGCCGCTGAGGGAGCGCAGCACCGCCTCAAAGCGCAAAGCCTGCTCCAGCTTGGCGGTACGCAGCGCCACCTGGGCTTCCAGCTCGCGGTTGAGGGCTTCTAGCTGCTGCTGGGCCCGCTTTTGCTCGGTGATCTCCCGCCCCACCGACAGGATCTCCACCAGTTGGCCCTGGGTGTCGAAAATGCCCTGATCCACCCAGCTCACCCAGCGGGATTGGCCATCTTCGCCGGGGTACTCCCGCTCGCTGCGGTGGTAAGGGTGCTCAGGCGTCAGAGCCGCAAGGGACTGCAGCACCGCGGCTTGCTCTTCTTCCGGGAGCAGATCCCGCCAAGGTCGGCCCAACACTTCTTCTGGGGAACAGCCAAAAAAGCGCAAGAGCGCAGGGTTGCCGTAGGTAATTCTCCCATCGGGCTGAAAGCGGCAGATCAGCTCCGTCTGCTGCTCCACCACAGCGCGGTACTGCTGCTGCTGTTGCCAGAGGCGATCCAGCAAAGCTTGTTGGTTGGTGGCCGCCTGCTGCCAAGCTTTGGCCAGGGTCTGCACTTCTTGGATAGGGCCGGGATCCACAGGGGGCCAGGCCGGGATCCCAGTGTGCACAAATTGCTCCGCTATTTGGGTAAGGCGGCGCAGCGGACGAGAGAGGGCTTCGCTGAGGAGGATCCCGGCGGCCAAAAAGCCCAGCAGCAGCCCACCCCCCAACAGGGCCGCCTGCCGAGCACCGGCATAGACGGGGGCTAAAAGGGCGCCCTCCGGGATCCCGCAGACGAAGTAAAAGACCAGCCCCCATTGATCCTGAATGGCCGTCACCTGCACCCGGTAGGGGATCCCGTCCACCTCAAGGCGCAGCAAACCCTTAGCGGCAGCCGTTGCCCAGGATCCCACCTGCTCTTGCACAGCCAGCAGCAGCGGGTGGGGAGAGAGCTCCTCCGTGGCGGCCACCACCTGGCCCTCTTCATCCAGCAACCAGCTCACCCCTGGATACGCCAAGCTGGCCTGCAGATCCTCCAGAAAAGCCTGCAGTTGCTGAGCCGAGAGAGCAGCCACCAAGCTGCCGTAAACCCGCCCCTCCACCTCGGCCAAGGGCAGCGCCGCCAGGATCAGCCGCTCCGGCCTCTGATTGGGAAACTCGACAAAAGAGTTGCTCACCACCCAGGTACGGCGGGCCCCTTCCTGTTGCAGGATTTCGGGAAACCAAGACAGCCGCCGCAAATCCACCCAGCCCAACTGCTGCGTCAAGCCGGTGGGAGCCCCGCTTTCCGGATCCCGCTGGCGGCCCTGGACGGATCCCGGCTTCAGGCCCGGCGTGTGGTAGGTCCAGATCGACCCACCGGTGTGGCGGCGGGCGGTTACAAACCCCCCCTCCGCTGAGACAAAGCCGATGTAGCTCAGCTCGGGAAACTGCTGCAACTGGCGGGCAAAATAGGCCTCAAGCCTCTCCAGATCTTGCGGCTGAAGCGCGGCCAAATTGGGCAGTAGCTCCCACTGGACTGCCCCTTGATTGAGGGCATTGATCTGAAGGGGGGCTTGGAGATAGCGCCTGAGGTGCTCTTCAGTGCGATGGTTAACCTCACTCTTCAGGTGCTCGGCCAACTGCAGCGCCATCTGCCGGCCAGCCCGCCAGGAGAGATAGCCCACCCCGCCTGCCCCCCCAGCCACTGCCAACAGCAGCGGCAACAGCAGCGCCACCTGCAAAGGAACCGCTCGAGAAGTAAGGAAGGGCAGGCGCATTGGCGAAGAAGAGGAAAACAGCATGGGATCCCTAGGCTTGGGGTGGCTCCAGAGCTCGCTGCAAAGCGCCGAGGAGAATTTCGGCACCAATGGCCAACAGCGCCACCGGGATCGCTCCCACCAACAGGATGGCGTTGTCGTAGAGGGCAAACCCCAGCGTGATGAAGCTGCCCAGCCCGCCCGCCCCGATAAAGGCCGCCAACGTGGCGCTGGCAATGACCTCGATAGTAGCGGTTTTAACACCGGCCAAGATTACCGGCAACGCCAAGGGGATCTCCACATGGCGTAGCACCTGCGCCGGCGTCATGCCCATTCCCAAAGCAGCTTCGCGTAGAGCCGGATCGAGGCTGCGGAAGGCCACATCCGTGCTGATTAAAATGGGGGGCAAGGCCAAGATCGTCAGGGCAATCGCTGCCGACTGAAAGCCAAGGCCAAAGTAGGGAATGGCCAAAAACAAAATCGCCAAGCTGGGGATCACCCGCAAGCTGCCGAAGGCATTGATCACCACGAGGGAAACCACCTGCGAGCGGGAGCTGCCAAAACCCAAGGGCAGGCCCACCAGCAACGCGATCCCCAGCGGCACCACCACCAGTTGCAGGTGCTGGAGGAAAGCTTGAACTAGCAGGTCGCTGTTGCTTTGAGCATAGTGCAAGGAGCGATCCAGGAGGCTCATCGAGAGCTACACGCAGAGTAGCTTGGTAGCCCCGTACTCAGCGCTCCGCGCCGCTAGCGCGAGTAGTGCGGGGCGGAAAAGCCTTCGAGCGACTGGAGTCGCTCGCCAATGTTATGTTGTAATCCTAAGTTAGCACCTACCCCGGTGAAAAACCCGGACAGTGCCGTAAGTCAACAAGTAAGCGGAACCTTGACGCTTTGTCTCTAGGAACCGTCTAAGGGCGTCTTGACAGCGCCTTTCCGAGTCCAACTGTGGACTGCGTAAGAACCCTTCGACTTTTTTAGTCGGGGGAGTGTCAAATCCCCGCGAATCAACAGACCAACCCCGCTGTAGAGTTTGCAGTCAGCCCCTATATTTTGCCAGCCCTCTTGACTTGTTTGCTCGCTCCTGGCCTAATTCAACTCAGCCCTCTCTCCATTCCCCCTTGAGACGCCGTCTACTTGAGTTCTGGCGCCGTCGCTTTCCCCACAGCCTGCGCACTCAGGTAGCGCTGGTGATTGCCAGCCTTTCCTTTGTCCCCAACTTGGTTTTCATCCTGTCGGTGCAGTGGATCCTGCCCGGCACAGAGCTCAGTCCCGAGGGATCTCTCCTGCTGCTGTTGTGGATCCCTCTGCTGGCGGTGCTATCGGCGCTGGCAGGCTATGCCTTGTCTTCCATGCTCTTGCGGCCCCTGACGTTGCTGGCCCGCGAGCTGGCCCACCTAGAAACCTTGATCAACCAGCCAGAGCGCTGGACTTTGCTGCTCCGCCCAGGGGATCCCCAAGAGGCTCTGATCCTGCGGCAAGCTTTTGCCCATTTGCTGCGCCAAATCCAAAGCGATCAAAGACGGCGGGAGGCCTTCACGGCTACCTTGGTGCACGATCTAAAAACTCCTCTCATTGCCTTTGGGCATCTGCTAAGTGCTCTCAAGCAGGAGCTCCCCTTGAGTCCCCAGGAGCGGCTGGCCCTGCTGAATCGCATGTTGGAGGAGAACCAGCGCAACCTGGCCCTGGTGCAAAAGATGGTGGAGGCCTACCGCCTAGAGCGGGGCGAGATCGCCCTGCATCCCCAGCCCTGTGATCTGGGATCCCTGGCCCGACGGGTGGCCGAACGTATGGGATCTCTGGCTCGAGAGCGGGAGATCGACCTGCAGGTGGAGGGAGAAGGGTGGGGCGCCGCCGATGAGGACGAGCTGGAGCGGGCGCTGGTGAACCTGGTGGACAATGCTTTGCGCTACGCCCGCCATGCGGTGGTGCTGACCGTCAGCCCCCGGCAGATCCAGGTGCGGGATGACGGGCCCGGCCTGCCGGCTCCCCTGGAAGATCTGGCCCAGCCCTACATCGCCCAACCCATTCACATTGCCGGCCAGCACTACCCGACCGGCTCAGGAGGTCTGGGGCTGTACATCGCCAAGCGTATCCTGCAAGCCCACGGAGGAGACTTGCGTTTGGTGGAGACGGGATCCCAGGGCACTACCCTGGCCCTGGTGCTGCCCTGATCCCCAGCCCCGCCAGAGGGAGAAAAACACCGAAGGCAGTTCCCTGCTTCGCGTTAGCGGTGTGGAGCGCTTGCAGTTCACTCGACGGGACGGCCCCGATACATCAACCGGTACTTTGCCGGTGGGAGCGCAGCCGTTTGCTCTTGGCGTTCTTCTGGTGCAACGGGCGGGGAAGGAAGGGAGCTGTCTTTTTCAGGCCGCAAACCCGCCTGCTCGAGAACCGCGTGAAGAGCTGCCGTGTCAATGGGAAAAGGCCACCTGGCTGCCTTGTAAACTTGCTCGAGGGAGTGAAGAATGTCGTCGGCTTCGGCCAAACCAGGGATCACCTCGGCTGCCCCCTGGTAAATGGCCCAGCGCCGCTCTGCCGGCTCAATGCGGCGACGGGGGTGATGAGTGAGAATCACAGGGATATCCGGAAGCCGGCTCCGACACTCTCGACAAAAGGCATAGGGGTTAAACAGCCCCGTCGTCATATCCACCACCATCAGATCCGGAGGATGAGTTGCCGCCACCTCCACCAGATCTGCCTGAGGAGAAACCAGCACCACTGCATGGCGCTGAGACTCCAGCACCGACTTCCAGAGCTGGGCCTGCCAAGGCTGACCCTGAGCCACCAAAACGGTCTTGGTCACGGTGAGCAGAGATAGGTGAGCAAAAGGGGAAGGGGAAATCTGCACGAGTTAACGGCTCGCCTCAGTTCACAACTTTGCCTAGGGCGCAAGCTAGCATTTCCAATCAAGAAGAAACAGTAACTAGCTATACAGGTAGTGTTGGGCCGACCCCGCCGCTCGGGTAGCTGAAACTCCACCAATTTGCGGCAGATTTTTGGGTACAGTTTGTCCGGCAGCTTCAGCGCTTGCCTTGCTCGGGCAAACCAACCTCAGCTTTCTCTTCGGTTTCGGATCCCAGCTCGGCCTGCAAGGCTTGCCACTCCTCTGGGGAGAGGGAGTGAAGTTTCTCTTGGATTTGCTGCCTCTCAAAAGCGGCCCACTGGGCCTTCAGGGTCATTTCCCTGCTCAACACCCGCTTCAGGTAGCCCACAGTCCAGACCAGGCACCCCAGCAGAAACACCACGCTTGACACCTGCTGCGCCGCGCCCGTATCCAAGCCGGCCCAAAGCAACAGCCCGTAGAAAAGTCCTCCCCCCAAGAGCAGGGCTAGGCCAATGCCGAGAACATCCCGTCTACGCATGGCTCAAGCGCTTAGATAGCGGCAGGCTCTAGAGCGAACGCGGCTTGGGCCGAAACGTCATGAAGGGAGCCACGAGCACCATACCGGGGAAGAAAAACAAAACTAGGAAAAACATCAACACCTTTTCCCAGGCACCGCTATAGTTCCAGCGCTTGTCCACGTACACCAAAAACAAGAACGGCAGCACCAGCAGGTAGAGAACTGCTAGGGCAGCATAGGTCAAGCCAATGAGCGTTGGGGTCGAAAGCATCTCCAGTTGCCTCAAATTAGCCTGTGCCAATCCAGCCCGCATCGGGGTTACATTACAGCATTGTAATAGCGAATAAACTTGTCGGCTTAGCCGGCTCTTCGCCTTATGGCTATAAACTCGTGCTGATGGCCCCGACAGGGCAGGTAGAGATGCATTGTTCGCACATAACACAGCGATTACGCAGAAACTCCAGTTTCCAGTCAGGAGCGGCAATCTTCAGCGCCTCGGTGGGGCAAACGCCTGTACACAAGCCGCAGTCCACGCACGAATCTGGGTCGATCTGAATTTCTTTGGCCCGCTCGGCCACCTCAATGCCTAAAGACTGCACCCACTCCAGACCCGCCTCCACCTGGTCGATATCTCCCGAGAGCTCCACCACCAGGGTGCCCACTTCGTTGGGGGTTACTCTGGCGCGGACAATGTTGGCGGCTACATCGAAGTCTTTGGCCAGACGATAGGTGAGGGGCACATTCACCAAGTGGCGAGGAAAAATCAGGGTCACTCGTTTGCGCACGGATTTGACTTGCGTATCGGAGGTGCGGTGACTCTTCCAGTATGAGTATGCCAAGGCCGACTGCCAAGTTTGGCCATGCCGCAAGTGCAAAATCTCCTCCTCACCGCCAGAAAGATGGGATCCGCTCCCAACACCGTCTGCCCCCAGGTTGGGAACTACGAAAGGCGCCCCACAGCCTGCCACAATAGGGGCAGAGCGTCTTCGATTCCCATGAACTCAGCCCGGCCCCGGCTCAACTCCGAGCACTATCGACAGATGTTGGTGCGCGATGGCGAGCGCCGCTTCCGCGAATGGCACACCGCCTTTCTCAACTACCAGCGGCAGTTTTTGCAAGAGATGAAGCGACTGCAGCTCCGTTCTTCCTCGAATTGCTAATTTCCTTCGGTAATGCCTACGCCCACCCCTTTGCACCTGCTGCCGATCTGTTCTGAGCCTGATCCTTCCCTCCGCCAAGAAACTTTGGAATTGTTGGAGTGGCCCCGCCTCTGCCAACACTTGGCCAGCTTTGCCGCCACACCCCTAGGCCGCCGCGCCTGCCTAGAGCTGGATCCCTGGCGGAGCCGCGCCGAGAGCGAGGTCTGTCTTGATCAAACGGAGGAGGCCATCCGGCTGGATTGCAGCCAGCCGGGGGGGGTTTCTCTGGACGGGATCCACAACCTGCTGCCGGCCCTGGAACGGGCCGAACGGGGGGGCATTCTGAGCGGGGAAGAGCTGGTGCAGATTGCCACAACCTTGGGGGCTGCTCGCCGCCTTCGCCGTCTCATCGATGCTGACGAGCGCCTGCCCCGCCTGCAGGAGTGGGTGAGCACACTGCGCACCTATCCTGAGCTAGAGCAGGAGATCTTCCGCTGCCTGGATGAGCACGGCGAGGTGAGAGATAGCGCCAGCCCCGCGCTTGCAGACCTACGCCGTCAGCACCGCCAGTACCGCAACCAGATCCAAGAACGCCTACAACAGGTGATGAGCCAGCACCCCCAGGCGCTGCAGGACACGTTGATTGGCCAGCGGCAGGGGCGCTTTGTGCTGATGGTGAAGGCCACCCACCGCGACGTGATCCGGGGCATCGTCCACGACAGCTCTGCCAGTGGGGCCACCCTCTATGTGGAGCCCTACGCTGTGGTGGAGCTGGGCAACCGGCTGCGGGAAACCCAGGCCCAGATCCAGGCGGAGGAAGAGCGAATCTTGGCGGCGCTCTCTGCCCAGGTGGGATCCGTGGCCACCGATCTGGAGCATTTGCAGGCGGTGCTGGTGGGGCTGGAGGTGGCCTTGGCCCGTGGCCGCTACAGTCTTTGGTTGGCGGGCAATCGCCCCCAGTTTGTCCCGGCAGGATTGCGCCTGCGCCAAGCTAGGCACCCCTTGCTTCTGTGGCAGTCTCGCGAGGAAGGCAAGGGCCCGGAGGTGATCCCGATTGATTTCACCCTCTCCGAGTCCATCCGCGCCGTGGTCATCACCGGCCCCAACACCGGTGGCAAGACGGTTGCTCTGAAGACCTTGGGGCTATTGGTGCTTATGGCCAAGGCGGGGATCTTCCTGCCTGCCCAGGATCCGCCCCAACTGCCCTGGTTCGACGGGGTCTATGCCGACATCGGCGACGAGCAATCGCTGCAGCAAAGCCTCTCCACTTTTTCCGGGCACATTCGCCGCATCAGCCGCATCGTGCAGGCTTTGCAGTCAGACCCGGCGCCGGCCCTTGTTCTGCTGGACGAGGTGGGGGCGGGCACGGATCCTAGCGAGGGTGCGGCCCTGGCGGCTGGGCTATTGGAGTATCTCTCGGAAAAGGCCCTGCTTACCTTGGCCACCACCCACTACGGCGAGCTGAAGGCCCTCAAGTACCAGCATCCCGGCTTTGAGAATGCCTCGGTGGAGTTTGACGAGGCCACTCTAGCCCCCACCTACCGCCTACTGTGGGGGATCCCTGGTCGCTCCAATGCCTTTGCCATTGCCCGGCGGCTGCACCTGGAGCCGGAGATTCTGCGGCGGGCGCAGCAGCATCTGCAGGGGGAAAGCCAGGTGGATAAGGTGATCGCGGGGCTGGAGGCGCAACGGGCCCAGTTGGAAGAGCGGGCCGCCCAGGTGGGATCCCTGCACCAAGAGCTGGAAACCCTGTACCGCCAAATGCAGCAGCGCAGCCGGCAAATGGCTGAGCGAGAGGCGCAACTGGAGTACCAGCAGCGACAGGGGCTGCAAGCCCTCTTGGCCGCTGCCCGCCGGGAGGTGGCCGCCGCCATCCGCAAGTTGCAGCAGGGGGACAATCCCCAGCAGGTTGCTGCTGAGCTGGAGCAGATTCGCGGGCGCTACTCGCCGCCGTCGCCGCCCGTTGAGACTGAGTTCGTGCCGGAGGTGGGGGATCGGGTGCGGCTGAGGGGCCTGGGGCAGACGGGGGAGGTGATTGCCGTCGAAGGGGATGTGTATGTAGTGCGCAGCGGCATCCTCAAGTTCACGGTGCCGCGGGGCCAGTTGGATCCCATCGATGAACATCAGGCCAAACAGCGCCAGCGCCCCAAAGCTCCTCCCTCCCCTCCGCCCACCACTGCTCCCCTGAACCTGCGCACCAGCCGCAACACCCTTGACCTAAGGGGGAAAACTGTAGCCGATGCCGAGGCGATTCTGGAACAGCACTTTGCCCAAGCCCCTCCTGGCCCGGTTTGGATCATCCACGGCCACGGCACGGGACGCCTGCGGGCCGGCGTCCAGGCCTACCTCCAAAATCACCCGCGTGTTCAGAGGTTTGCCCCGGCGGATCCCCAGGATGGGGGTACGGGCGTAACGGTAGCCCACCTGCGGTGAGGCTGAGCGGCTTTCGGCGGGCTGGCTCCAACATTACCGAGAGCCTTGTCCAGTGTGATGAAGGTCTCTCACCTTCCCTCCCCCTTTGGGAGAGGGGCAGACGGTTTCAGACTTGACTTTGGAGCGCCGCTGTTGAGGTGACAGGCTGGGATCCCGCTTGGCGGTGCCGACTTTGCCAAAGCCAGTAGGCGCGCAGCAGTTGGCTATCTCCAATTAACTTGAGCATCACCGCCACCGTCGCACTGGTCCAGCCGAGGGGGCCGAAAGTGGCACCTGCTGCCGCCAACAGGGCCAACCCGGAAAGATTCAGCCCCAAGCCCTGTACCCCCATCCACCAAACGGTCTCACGCTCTAACATTGGCCAGATCCTAGAGGAAGAATTGGATAGCCCTACTCTCCTAAATTTGAGGCGGGATGGGGATATGGCCAAGCCTCAGCCTAGATGCCCAAAGCTGCATGCTTCGGGGGGCGTTATGTCCATAGCGCTTAGCCACCTAGCCCATCCACTCCTGCAATCGGGCCAGGGCCAGCCGCTTTTGCGTTGCAGAGCGGACGCTGCCCTCCGTTAGCCGGTTGAAGCCATGCACCAGCCCCTTGCCTCCCAGCGCCACCAGAGTGACCCGATGGGTTTGCCCCGGCTCAAAACGCACCGCTTGGCCGGAAGGGATGTTGAGGCGCATGCCAAAGCTGGCGGCGCGATCGAACACCAGGGCTCGGTTGACCTCGAAAAAGTGAAAATGGGATCCCACCTGAATGGGCCGATCCCCCCGGTTGGTGACCTCCAGCGTCACAGTGGCCCGCCCGACATTGGCTTGGATGGGATCCTCTGCCAGCAACAGCTCTCCCGGGATCGGGGCTGGTTCAGGGTCGGCAGCAGGTGTGGCTTTGGATTTGCGAGCCATATGGACAACCTCCTGAAGTCTCTGGGTCTTTGGGAGATCCTTAGAAAGCAGCTAGCGAATGGGGTGGTGAAGGGTCACCAGCTTGGTTCCGTCGGGGAAGGTTGCCTCTACTTGAATTTCCGGGATCATCTCCGGGATCCCTGGCATCACGTCCTCTCGGCTCAGCCACGTCAGCCCTTCACTCATCAACTGAGCAACGGTTTTCCCTTCCCGCGCCCCCTCCAAGATGGCTGCGCTCAGGTAGGCCACCGCCTCGGGGTAATTGAGTTTGAGGCCCCGCTGCCGCCGATCCCGAGCTAACTGGGCGGCCAGGTAGATCAACAGCTTGTCTTTCTCCTGGGGGGACAAGTACATGGAGCAACCTCGAAAGATACAAAACGATACAGAACAGACAGCAGCAGGCTCACTTAGCCTAGAGTTGACTTAACACTTTAGTACCACCTCTGGGCGAAAAAAGGCTGCAGAGGCTACAGGGGGTTTCGCTTTTCTTGCCAAACCAAGAGCTTCCACCTCTTTCCACCTCTGCCGTTGCTACTTTCTGCCCCTGCCACCCATGATGAAAGAGTAACAATAAAGTTAAAAATAGAAGTAAAACTTTATCCGATCCTCATTTAGCCCTAGCTTGGTTGACCTGAGATCCATTGGCTAATTCCCCTTAGCAGGTGTTGATTGGGTTCTTTTGAGCAGCCATGAAACTCGAACTGACTCCCAGACAACGGAAGATCCTGTGGGCAACGGTGCGCAGGTATATTGCCACGGCAGAACCTGTCGGCTCCAAAACCTTGGCCCAGTCCTACAACCTCGGAGTCAGCACGGCTACCATTCGCAACGACTTGGCCACTTTGGAGCAGGTTGGGTTGCTGTTCCAGCCCCACACCTCTGCCGGTCGGATCCCTTCTGACTTTGGCTATCGGGTCTATGTGAACGATCTGTTGACCTCCGCCAACATGGATGAGATCCCGAGCGATGCTCCCCAGCCGGAGCCCCATCCTGCGCTGCAGCAGTTGCTGGATCAGCTCAACCGTGAGCTGGGGGACGACCTCGATAGCCTCTTGCAGAGGGTGGCACAGCTTTTGGCCCACTTGAGCGGTTGCATCGCTCTCATCACCCCTCCCCAGGGGCCGGTGGTAGCCGTTCACCATGTGCAGTTGCTGCCGGTGGGGCCAGGGCGGGTGATGGTGCTAGTGGTTACGGATTCCTACCAAACCCATTCGGCCTTGGTTAGCCCACCGGAGTGGCCCGACGATCGGCGCGAGGATCTGGAAGATGAGCTGCAGCTACTGAGCAACTTTCTCACCCTGAAGTTGCGGGGCAAGACTTTTGCCGAGCTGCAGGATCTGAGCTGGTTGAAGCTGGATGAGGAGTTTCGCGCTTACAGCCATTGGCTGCAGCAACTGCTGCGCTCGGTAGTGCAGCGCTACCTACGGCCCTCGCTGGGACAGGTGTTCAGCGCGGGCATGACGGAGCTGATGCGGCAGCCGGAGTTTTCCCAGGCCCAGCGGATGCAGGCGGTGGCCCAGTTGATCGAAAAGGGATCCGAGCAGCTTCAGGGGATGATCGGGCTCTATTCCATGCCAGATAGCCCGTCCACGGGCGAAGCAACTCTTTCGGCCACGGCGGCCAGGAACAAGGCATCCTCTAGCACTCCAGAGCAGGATCCATCCCACAACGTTCCCGTGATCATCTACATTGGCAGCGAGAACCCGCTGGAATCTCTGCACCACTGCACGGTCATTGCCTCAGTTTATCGCCGCCGCTCGGCGCCCCTGGGTGCGGTCACCCTGCTGGGGCCGACCCGCATGGCCTACGAGCGGAGCATCGCTGCTGTGCAGACGGTGGCCTCCCATCTCACTCGGGCCCTTGCCTGAGGGATCCCAGGGAGAACGCGAGGTCTGGGTTGCCCCCGAGCAATAGCCAACTGTGGCCAGGCTTTCTCCTCTTCACCTGCGGGTTCAGTGTGCCATTCGCGAGCGGCAACTGCTTCGCCCCGGCCAGCGGCTGCTGGTAGCTTTTTCTGGCGGACAAGATTCTTTTTCCCTGCTCCAGATCTTGCGGGATTTGCAGCCTCGCTGGGGCTGGCAGATCTTTGTTTTGCACTGTGATCACCGTTGGTCAGCCGATGAGACGGAGTGTGCCAAGTTTTTGCAGGGATGGCTGCAACAGCAGGGCCTGCCCCACGCCGTTGAGACTGCCGATCCCATCCGCTGGGATGAGGCGGGGGCCAGGGCTTGGCGCTACCAGCAACTGAACAAATGGGCGCGCACCTGGAGTTGCGAGGTGGTGACCACAGGGCACACGGCCAGCGACCGGGCGGAGACGTTTTTGTGGAACCTGCTGCGGGGCACGGGGGCTGCCGGCCTGGTCAGCCTAGATTGGCAACGGCGTTTGGACGAGCGGGATCCCACCTCCGCTTGGTTGGTGCGTCCCCTGCTGGGCCTTTCCCGCTGGGAAACGGAAGAGTTCTGCCGACAATACCAGTTGCCGGTCTGGCCGGATCGCAGCAACCAGGATCTGGCTCATGGCCGCAACCGCCTTCGCTTAGAGGTGATGCCCTATCTCAAGCAGCACTTTAACCCGCAACTGGAAGCGGCTTTGAATCGGGCAGCCACACTGTTGCAGGCAGAGCATGAGCTGGTGGTGGCGCAAGCCGCCCAACTGTGGTTACAGGTGTACGAGCCCGCTTTGCCGGGGCTGCAGCGGGATCCCTTGCGGGCTGCGCCCCTGGCTTTGCAGCGGCAGGTGATGTTTCAATTCTTGTCGCTGCTGCTGCCCCATCACCCAACTTTTGAGCAGGTGGAAGCCGGGATGCGGCTCCTGAAAGCAGGCCGCCGCAGCCGCAGCCCCGACTACCCTGGCGGAGGCTGGCTAGAGGTGAAGGGGGATCACCTGGTCTGGATCTCTGCTCAGTGAGAGCTCTCCCCCTCCTGCAACGGCTGAGAACCTCAACCAATAGTTAACAGCACAGTTCAGATTTGCACGGCAACTACCGTCCCAGAAAATCCTTACTGGGGACAAACGAGGGGCTACTCAGAGGAAGCTCGATGGGAGCCTCACAGAGGGTAAAGCTGGAGGCCTCGACTTTAGTGCGGGGAGGAAGGCTACTCTGGAACTTTGGTGGCCAAAGTGGCGACTCCTTCGCAAGATACCCCACTGTATACTGTAGGGGGGATAGCTCCTGCGCGAATGATGGAGCATGACTCAAGTTCTAACTATCTCCCGCAAGCTCAAGGTATCTGCGTCGCAAGCCGCCAAGCTGGATGCAACCAAGGCCTCCGGCCCGCTGGCGCGAGCGTGAACGAGTTAACTAACAGCCGCGCAGCCAGAGAGAGCGGCGGCGGTTGAACAGTTGGGCCTTCTACCCGTTGCGGCAGTTTGTGCACTACAAGGCAATGAGGGTAGGGGTCAAGGTTGTGGTGGTGCCGCCTGCCTGCAGCTCACAGACCTGCCACCGTTGCTTGTGGCTTGGCCAGCGGGAAGGGAAGCATTTTCGCTGTGTCAACCCCGTCTGTAGTTGGGAAGGGGATGCGGATTTTAACGCTGCCACTCGCGTTAGCGGGACGGAGTCCCTAAGCTCCCGACTTCAGTGGGGGAAGTTTACCCTGGCAAGCGAGCAAAGCTGACTCCTGGGTAGTAATAAGCCAAAATTTGGCGGTAGGTCCAGCCCTGACGGGCCAATTCTTGGGCACCCCACTGGCTCATGCCAATACCATGCCCGTACTTGGGATAGGGGCTAAAATCCGGCAGACTTCTCAGGTAAGGGATCCCGCTCACCCCAACGGTTTGGCTGCCGGCGCTGGCGCTGTACATGGCGTTTACAAATTGCCCCCCATACACCATGACGATGCCGCGGGTGGCGTGTGTTGCTGCTAGGGCGGCGGCTGAGCGCTGCGAGAGGCCCCGATACACCTGGGAGCGGGTGTCGCTAAACACATCAAACCAGCCGCGGGAATTGCGGTGGTGAAGAACATAGGTGCGGGCTGCCACCGCCTGGGCCTTGAGGGCCTCGGGCAAGAAGCGGGATCCCATCTCGGCTTCCACCACGCCGGCCACGTAGTCTTCCAGATCCACGTAGTTGATGGCCATTACCCTGTTATACCCGGTCAAGAGCACCTTGCCGGAATACCAGCGGCCATCCACCGCCACCAGGCCACCCGCTGGCGGCTCGATGAACAACACCGGGCTGACCACCCCCTGCAGGCGCACCCCTTGAGGGCCGGGCTGGGCTAGAAACCCTTGCATGGGCGGCAACTCGGCCAGCACCTCTTGGCGGCTGTTGGTCAGTTGGGCGGGGCGAGAAACCCCCACCACCACAGGGGCGGTGGCGTCGGCCAATTGCACACGCACCGTCACCCCCCAAGCGCTCTCTATCCATCCCCCTAAGGTGCCCACCAGCAGGGATCCCATCAGGGCAAGCCAACCCCGTGCTCCCATAGCCTCTGTCCAGAGTTCTTTTTTGTACAGCAACCCCAGCCTAGGATAGAGCAAATCGGACTTGGGAACGAAAATCAGGGTGCCTAAAGGGCGGGACGGGATCCCGTTGACAAGGGAGCGGGCGGATGGGGTTGCTCCAAAGGGAGAGGATCAGGTTGTCGAAACCGATCCGGTTCCAGGCCCAAGGCAAAGCACAGGGAGGATCCCGGTCGTCCATTGGAGAAGCAGAGAAAAGCTCCCAGCGAAGCCAATGCCAGAAGGGCCGCATAGCCGAACATGGCCCGATAGCCGGATCCCAGCGCCAGGGTGCCCAGGATCGGCCCCGCCAGCCCAATGCCCAAGTCAAACCCACACATCACCAAGCTGAACAAACGCCCCCGCTCCGCCGGCTCAGAGCGATCGGCTACCAGGGCGGAGATCAGCGGGATCAAGGTGCCAAAACCCGACCCCACCACGATCCCGGCGACAAGAAAAGCCCCGACGCTGTCGGCAACCAACAGGATCCCCATCGCCAGAGCATAGGTGGCCAAGCTCAGAGAGATAAACGGCCCCCGCCCGTAGCGATCGGAAGCGCGACCAGCCAGCAGGCGCACGCCGAAGCTGGCAAAGGCCACCGCCGTATAAAAAAGACCGGGATTGAGGGGAACTCCGACCTCTTGGATCAACAGGGCCACAAAAGTAGTCTGGGTGCCGAAGGCCAGCCCCACCAAGAGCATGACCCCAGCGAGAGAGCACACCTTGGGGTTGAGCACAAGGCTCCAAAACGCTCCATCCGGGGGCAGGGATCCCCAACCCCCACGGCGCTGCTCGCGAACCGATTGGGTACAGAGAAAGCCCACCAACCCCAGCAGAGCGGCAAAGAGAAACAGAGGGCCATAACCAACCAGCTCCTGCAAAAAGCCGCCCAAAGCAGGGCCGATGGCTACACCAATGGGATTGACCAAACTCATGTAGCCCAAGATCTCGCCGCGTTTTGCTTCCGGGGCAAAATCCGCCACCAAAGTAACGTAGGCGGTGGCAAAAGCGGCGATGCTGATCCCGTGAAAGGCCCGCACCAGCGCTATCCACGGGATCCAATCCCAGAGCCAGTACCCCAAAGGCGCCATCCCCGCCGCGCCCATGCCGATGAGCAAGACGATCCGGCGACTATGGCCATCCGCCAGCCGCCCCAACCAAGGGCGAAAAGCCAGCAGCCCAATCGAGAAGGCCCCCATCACCAAGCCCACCTCTTGGCTGGTGCCGCCCACATCCCGGACGTAGAGCGGCAGTGTGGGCAACAGCGAAGACAGACTGGCCCAAAAGAGCAGCCCGGCCACGAAGAGAATGCCCAAGTTGCGCCGCTGCGCCGGCTGTAGCTGCCCGAATACCCTCACGCCCACTCCCGATGAAACTCTCACAACCCTGCCAGGGAGCAAAGCCGTCTCCACAGCATCCCTGAACAGAAATATTACGAAATGTCTATTTGGGTGCTGACTTTTTCAATCTTAACCTCTTGTCTGGAACTGTGCAGGATCCCTGTTCAGGGGCAGCCGTTAGCCTGGAAGTGGCCTTTTTGTACGCTTGCCTATGGCGGAACGGTCAGATCCCTTGACTCGCAGTTTGGTTGCCCTGATTCGGGGCTACCAGATAGGCATCTCCCCTTGGCTGCCTCCTGCGTGCCGCTACTACCCCACCTGCTCCCAGTACACGCTGGAAGCAGTGCGGCGCTACGGCGCCATCCGAGGCAGTTGGCTGGGGATCCGCCGCCTCTGCCGCTGCCACCCTTGGCATCCGGGGGGCTACGACCCGGTGCCCGACTTGCCGGGATCCGCACCTGACGAAACTTATCGCCCCAGCCGAGATTGATTGACGAGGGGGATCCCTGTCAGGCCAAGATCGGTGTTGCCGGAAAAGGCTGTATTTGGGAGCCGGTCAGTCAGGAATAGCAGGCCACCGCCTCGATTTCCACCAAGGCATTCAAGGGCAAGCCAGCCACCTGCACGCAAGAGCGGGCCGGCGCCGGGTCTGCGGCAAAAAACTCTCGATAAACCTCGTTCATGGCGGCAAAGTCTTTCATATCCGCCAAAAAAACGGTTGTCTTCACCACATTGGCCAGGCTCGTGCCCCCTGCTTCCAGCACCGCCTTCAGGTTCAGCAACGCCTGCCGAGTTTGCGAGGCAACATCTTCTCCCGCCAACTTGCCGGTTTTGGGATCCAGGCCCACCTGGCCGGCGGCAAACAGAAAGGGCCCCGAAGCAACAACGCCCTGGCTGTAAGGGCCGACAGGAACAGGAGCGGCCTCGGTTTGCACCTCCCGAGGGCCTGGCCCAGTTTGGCCCTGCGGGTGGCTCATCGCGGAATTGGCCAGATTGCTCGGCTCCATAGAGGTTTGCCCCCGTGAAGAGAAGCTCTTTCGCTACGCTACCACAGGCGGATCCCAGAGAAGACGAACCCGCAATGCCAAAATAGGCTTGTCGGGAAGAAAAAGTACTCATGCCTTTGATCAAGTTGCAAACCTCTCTGCAGCCAGAACCTGCCGCCGTGGCAGACCTACTCAAGTTCCTCTCTGCTGCTCTGGCTAAGCAGTTGGGCAAGTCGGAAGCCTACGTGATGACTGCTTTTGAAGGAGGGATCCCGATGACCTTTGCCGGCAGCGCCGATCCCTGCTGCTATGTAGAGATCAAGAGTATTGGGCAGTTTTCTGCCGAACAAACCCGATCCCTGAGCGAGTTTTTTTGCAGCACCATCGAGGACAAATTGGGGATCCCCAGGAAGAGGATTTACATTGAGTTCGGCGATGCCAAAGGCTATCTTTGGGGATGGAACGGCACGACCTTTGGGTGAAAGCTACTTCGCACAAGTCAGGTATTTCCTAGCCTGGCTGCTCTAGCCTATCTAGCAACAGCTTTCTGATGCTCCCGACCGCCGTGGCAGACCCCACCCAACCCAGAACAAATCCCGCAAAGCAGCAGCTTCTGCTGAAGCTTGCTGGCGTTTTGGGCGTGGCCGTTCTTGTTTTTTGGGCAGCCCATCGATTGGGATTTTTTGAAGTTATTCAAGACTGGTTCGCCGAGGCTCTGGGCTGGGTGGAAGGCTTGGGGCCGGTGGGGCCGGTGCTTTTCATTGCCATCTACATTGTGGCCACTGTGCTGCTTCTGCCGGCTTCGGTGCTGACCTTGGGCGCAGGGGCTGTGTTTGGGGTGCTGGCTGGGGCTTTGTACGTGCTGATTGGGGCAACCATTGGAGCCAATTTGGCCTTTCTCATTGGGCGCTACTTGGCGCGGGAACGGGTGGCCAGATGGATCGAGGGCAATCCCCGGTTTGCGGCCATCGATCGGGCGGTGGGGCGCGAGGGATGGAAGATCGTCGGCTTGATTCGTCTGTCGCCCGCCTTTCCCTTTAATCTGCTCAACTACGCTCTGGGACTGACCCAAGTTTCTTTTCTGAATAACCTGCTGGGCACCGTCGGGATCGTGCCGGGCACCTTTATGTATGTGTACATCGGCTCGCTGGCGGGATCCCTGGCCAACAGGGAAGGCCTGGATCCCCAAGCGCAAATGGTTCAGTGGGCCGTTCGCCTTGTGGGCCTCATCGCCACCGTAGCTGCCACCGTCTACATCACCCGTGTGGCTCGGCAAGCCCTACGGGAAGTGGTGGAGCCTGTCTAGGCCAATCCAAGTCAGGTTTGAACTGGGGAGCCCGCGGGGGGTTAGCAGCGTCCACCCTTGCGCAGAGGCTTAGCCAACCAGTTGGCAGAGGGTCTCCTGCCTTTCTCGGTCTTGTTCGGCCAGTTCCTGGATGGCGCGTTGGTACACCTGGGCGGGTGTGGATCCCTGGTTAACCTGTCTCAGCCAGCGCTGGGCCTCATTGCCTTCCTGGAGCAGGGTTTGCAAGGGAGCCAAGAAGCAACCCAGCCCCTGGGGCTGGCCCAGGCGCCACGCTTCAGTCAGCAGCTCTTCAATCCACTCCTGGGCTAAGCATTCCCGGCCGGTGCGCCAGTCGATCAGCCGAGCTTGCAGGGACTCACGGGCAGCAGCCTGCTCGTTGGCCTCGCAAAGACTCTCCAGCTCCGCTGGGGTAAAGGGCCCCCCCAAGGGATCCAGCGCCTCCGGCTGAGATAGCAATTGCCAAAGGCGGGCCTCCACCAAGGCGGTGATGGCCAGGATCATCACCGGATCTGCCACCAGGTCGCAGATGCGCAGCTCCACCCGGTTAAGCTGGTAGGGCCGCTCCGGGCCGTTGGGCCGTACAGAAGTCCAGAGGTGGCGCACGTTCTGCATCGTGCCCAGGGCCAGTTGCTCCTGCATCCAGGCGATGTAGTGGGCGTGATCCCGGAAGAAGGGCACCTGGGCCGGCGTTTTAGGAAACACCTGCCAACGGCTGGAATGATAGCCCGTTACCTGGCCGTCCAGAAAAGGAGAAGAAGCGCTCAGGGCCAAATAAAGAGGGGCTTCCGCCCGCAATAGGCGACAGGCGAGGAAAATGGCTTCCGTATCCGGCAGACCGACATTGATGTGGATGCTGGCGGTCACCACCCGCGTGCCGTAGGTGCGCTCGATGTAGTCGTGGTAGGGGTTGCCCGGATCCGAGCGCTCGAAGTGGTCACTGCCGCCCAAAGCCAGCGTGCTCCCCGGCAGCAAGGTGTAGGGGCCAAGACGGCGCAAAAACTGCCGCAGTTGCAGGCGAGGCCGAAGCAAGGCACAGAGCAGGTCTTCGTAGCGGCGAAGGGGCGGGGTGATGTACTCGACGTTGCGCCGATCGGGTTCTCGCATAAACTCCGGCAAAGCCTGGCAGATGCGATCCGATAGGCCCACCACTTCCCCGGCGGCGGTGCCGGTGTACATCTCCACCTCAAAGCCCTTGGTCAACAGCACAGGCCAGCCTCCAGCCGCAGCCTCCTTAGTCTACCTTTTTCCTCCTCTACCCATTTTCCCAGTCTCGCCCCACATTACAATGTCGGCAGCACTTGAAGGCAGAAGTAAGGCGAGATGCGGGATCCCATCTATATCCTAGGGGCGGGGCCGGCGGGCATGGCGGCTGCCTATCGCTTAACCCAGCTGGGCTTCCCCGTGGTGGTGGTGGAACGAGAAGACAGGGTTGGGGGCCTGGCCAAAAGCATTCGCTACCAGGGGTTCATTCTCGACTATGGCCCGCACCGGTTTTTTACCAAGATCCCAGCGGTGCTGGAGCTGTGGAACCGGGTTTTGGGATCCGAACAGGTGACTGTCCGGCGGCTTACCCGCATCTACTACCGCAAGCAATATTTTCAGTACCCCATCCAAGCTTGGGAAGTCCTGCGCAAAGTTGGCTGGTGGGAAAGTCTGCTCATTGTCCTTTCCTACCTCTGGGCCCAACTCATCCCCCGCCCAGCTCCCCAGAACTTTGCCGACTGGGTCAAAGGAAAATTTGGTAGCCGGCTTTTTCAGATGTTCTTCAAAGGCTACACGGAAAAGCTGTGGGGGATCCCTTGTACCGAAATCAGTGCCGATTGGGCTGCCCAGCGCATCAAAGGTCTTAGCCTTGGGCAAGCCATCCGCAAGGCCCTGGGGTGGAAGCGCGGCTCTGTCAAATCACTGATTGACCAATTTCAGTTTCCTCGCCTGGGATCCGGTCAGCTCTACGAAAAAATGCAGGAGTTTTTGCTGGCCGAGGGTCAAGAAGTTTGGCTAAATACGGAGGTCATCGCCCTTAGGCAGGAGGGATCCCGGATTGTTGAGCTGCAACTGCGCCATCTTCAGGATGGAAGGGAAACATGGGTCTCCCCCTCCCACGTCATCTCTTCGATCCCTCTGACAGTGTTGGTGCAGAGCCTGCGGGAACTGCCTCCCCCAGAAGTGCTGCAGGCAGCCCGCAACCTCAAGTTTCGCAACACGGTTTTGGTTTACTTGATTGTGGAGGGATCCCAGCTTTTCCCCGACAACTGGCTGTATATCAACGACCCAACAGTGCAGGTTGGTCGGGTAACCAACTTTGCCAATTGGTCACCGGCTATGCTCCCCAACCGGGAACAAACCCCCTTGTGCTGTGAGTATTGGTGCAACTTTGGGGATCCCTTGTGGCAAGCCCCTGAGGAGGAATTGCTGACTTTGGCTGAGAAGGAGCTACGCCAAATTGGCCTGCTGCAAGGCCAGAAGATCTGCGGCGGCTTTGTGGTGCGCCTGCCCCGCACCTATCCTATCTATGCCGGCAGCTACAAAGAAGATCTAGCCATTTTGCAGAGGTATCTTGGCCAGTTTGAAAACTTGCAACTGGTGGGTCGCTACGGCTCGTTTAAGTACAACAACCAGGATCACAGCTTGCTGATGGGCCTATTGGCGGCGGAAAACGTCCTCCGCCCCGGCAGCCACGATCTCTGGCAGGTGAACTCCGATGACGATTACCAAGAAGAGATCAAAGTGCCACCCCCACCTGCGAAGGTCCGGCGATGAGCTTCTCTCTTAGCCATCTGTTGCGGCAAAGCCGGCAGCGTCTTGCCCCTTTCTCTATCCAGGTTCTGCTGCCAAGCTTAGCCTTGACAGGGTTGCAGATCTTCTTAATCTCCCTTTGGAGCCAGGAGGATGACTATGCTTCCATCTTCAAGGGTTTAACCCAGTGGGATAGCCATTGGTATTTGGGGATTGTGCGGCAGGGCTATCAGTTTGTCGGCTTTGACAAGATTGCCTACGAGCAGAGCAATGTGGCCTTCTTTCCTGGCTACCCTCTGGCCGTTATTGCCCTCAGCCGCTTGTTGCGGGTTGAGCCTGAGTTAGGGCTTTACCTGACCGCCCAGCTCTTTTGCTGGCTGGTGTGGGTTTATCTCCTTCTACTTTACCGTCTCTGGCAGATTCCCTTGCTTTGGCAAGTCCTGGCAAGTTTGATGATCTTGGTCTATCCCAGCAGCTTTTACCTTGTCGTGGGCTACAGCGAGTCCCTCTTTACGGCCAGCTTGTTGGGTTTTTTCTATTGGTCGGCCCACTTGAATTCAATGAGGTCAGGGCTCCTAGCCGGGATCCACGGTTTGGTGATGAGTGCCACCCGCATTGTGGGTTTGCCGGTGGCGCTGGTTCCTCTGCTGCGGCTATCCCGCCCTTGGTTTTGGACAGCCAGCGCCGTTGTTTTGGCCTTGTCGGGCGGGCTGAGTTTTTTCCTCTACTGTCAGCTCCGCTTTGGCCGCTGGGATCTCTACATAGAAATGCAGCGCTACTTTGGCCCCAGTTCTTTCGATTACCTGGCTATTATTCAACCTCGTACTTATGCCCCCCTCTTTTCTCTTGGGTACTGGCAGTCTTTGTTTTCCTTTTCCGAGGCTTTGGGGGATGGGATATGGGCCATTTCCCTCAGTCAACTGTTTGTTCCCCTCACCCTGGGATCCCTAGTTGTTACCAGTTTGCTGGATGGGTGGAGTGTCCTGGCCGGCAAGAGCCGGCGCTGGCAGGAGCGGCTGGGGCTCCATTTGGCTGCCTGGATTATGTTCTCCATTTCCGTGGCCGGCATGAGTGCCGTGGCCCAGAGAAGTATGATCCGCTACTGCCTGCCGGTTCACACCCTGCAGGTGCTGGCCTGGTTGCATGGGATCAGATACACCGATTTCAGCTTCATCCCCCAACAGGTGCGTTTCTATCTTGGCAGTGTCCTGAGGCTGGGCTACTGGATCTTGGCTTTAGTCTTCTTTGCCCTAAACCAAATCCTCACCTGGCGCTACGTCCAGCATCTTTGGGTCGCTTGATCGAACCTTGGTGGTGAAGCTGATGAGTTTGCGCCCTGGCCCTCTGCTGCAGCAGATTCGCAAATGTTTAGTTGGCTTTTCTACTCGGATTTTTTTGCTGGGCTTAGCGCTGACTATCCTACAAGTGTTAACGATATACCTCTGGACAAAACGCGGCAGCTATGCTTCTGCTTTTACAGCCCTGAGCCAGCGCGATAGCTATTGGTACCTGAGCATTGTGGAGCGGGGGTATCAGTTTGTGGGCTTTGACAAGATTGCCTACGAGCAGAGCAATGCAGCTTTCTTTCCCGGCTATCCGCTGGCAGTGACCATAATGAGCCGCCTATTAGGAGTTGATCCGGAGCTGGGGCTTTATCTCACTGCCCAGCTCTTTTGCTGGCTGATGTGGATTTACCTTTTCCTATTTTACCGCCGCTGGCAGATCCCCTTGCTTTGGCAAGCTTTGGCAAGTTTGATGATCTTGGTCTATCCCAGCAGCTTTTACCTTGTCGTGGGCTACAGCGAGTCCCTCTTTACGGCCAGCTTGTTGGGTTTTTTCTATTGGTCGGCCCACTTGAATTCAATGAGGTCAGGGCTCCTAGCCGGGATCCACGGTTTGGTGATGAGTGCCACCCGCATTGTGGGTTTGCCGGTGGCGCTGGTTCCTCTGCTGCGGCTATCCCGCCCTTGGTTTTGGACAGCCAGCGCCGTTGTTTTGGCCTTGTCGGGCGGGCTGAGTTTTTTCCTCTACTGTCAGCTCCGCTTTGGCCGCTGGGATCTCTACCTGGAAATGCAGCGCTACTTCACTGGCGTGCAGGCCAATTACCAAGCCCTTTTCCAAGCTTCTACCTATGTTCTTTCCCCTGAGCGATGGCAAGTCTTGCTCTCTCCTTCTGCACCCGTGAAGGATCCTGGCCTGTGGTCTGATGCTCTCAGCCAACTGTTTGTGTCTGTTACGTTGGGATCCCTGATTGTTGCAAGTTTGGTAGAGGGGCTCAGTGTCCTGGCCGGCAAGAGCCAGCGCTGGCGGGAGCGGCTGGGGCTCCATTTGGCTGCCTGGGCCATGTTCTACATCGCTGTAGCCGGCATGAGTCCCCTGGGCCAGCGAAGCATGATTCGCTACTGCCTGCCGGTTCACGTCGTACACGTGCTGGCTCTCGTGCACTGGGCCAAGCACACAGATTTGGGCTTTCTTCCCCTCTGGGCTCGTCCCCACCTGAGCAGAGTTCTCAAGCTGGGCTATGGGCTTCTGGCTCTCATCTTCCTCGTTCTCAACCAGATCTTGACCTGGCGCTACGTTCGCCATCTCTGGGTAGCTTGACTCCACTTTCTTGAAGATAGGATGTGAGGGATCCCGACTTCTCCCCAACTACGAGCTGTGGCCTTTTCTTCTCCTCGCAAGTTGCCTCGGCAGAAATCGTCCCTGCGGGTGGCTCAGACCATCGACCCCGCCAAGATTTACCCCTGCCCCTGTTGCCACCAAGGTCAGTTGCGCCTGATTACCCTGACCGAGGCTTTTGGCTGCAGCCGTTGCCAGCATATTTTCGCCATCACCCCCGACCGTTTGCACATTGAGCAACTGGCGGTTTCCTACCCCTACCGCAAAATGTGGTTCTGGAACGGCCATCAATGGGTGTTGCGCCGGCAAAGCACTTTCCAGGGATCCATGCTCTTGGGCCTCACCCTCAGCCTGGGGGTTGCTTTGGGGGTGGGGTTTCTCAGCGCGGTGCTCTTTCCCAGCCAAGCCCAGTTGCTCAGTTGGTTCCTGATTCTTTGCCTGTTGTTAACGCTGTTGATGGCGACGGCAATCCTGCTGCTGCGTCGGCCTTGAGATGCTTGGGATCGTTGCCAGGGATCCCCAGTTTCAGCTCTTGTGGATCTAGCCATTTCTTGTTAGCAGTGGTCAGGAGCAGGTCTGTCGTCGGTCAGCCAGGCAGGAGGGAAGCGAGTGACCGATTTTGGTTCAGCTTTTGACCTCAGCACCACCCTGCGCCAGGTGCGCCGCTTGCTGCCTCAGCTCCAGCGCTTGAGCGGCGAAACCAAACGCCAGGCCCTGCTGGCCCTCTCGCGCCGTTTGCTGGAGCGCTCCGATATCCTCTTAGAGGCCAATACCCTCGACCTGGAAAGCTGCCGCGAGCAAACTGTGCCGGAGTGGATCCTCAACGGCCTCAAGCTCACCCCGGAGCGCCTGCAGCGATCCGCCCAGTTGCTTGCTCTCTTGGCCCAACAGCCGGATCCCATCGGCAGCCTGGAGAGGGGGTACCGTCAGGACAACGGGCTGTTCATTGGCCGCTACCGCGTCCCCTTGGGGGTGGTGGCTTTGGTCTATGAGATCTACCCCGAGTTTGCCCTCAACGGCATTGGCATGGGTCTCAAGACGGGCAATGGCGTGCTCTTGGCCAGCGGCGGCCCCATCCAGAAAACCCACCAGGCTCTAGTTACCCTATTGGCAGAAACAGCTTACGAACACGGGATCCCAGAAGGAGCTATTCAAGCCTTGCCCACCCAAGACCGGCCGGCGGATCCCCAAGAGGACTCGCTGCTGCTACTGCTGCTGCAGCAAACCCGCTACGTGGATCTGGTAATCCCCTGTGGTCGCCCCGGCTGGGTGGAGTTTCTCCTGCAGGCTAGCAAAGTGCCGATCCTGGCTACCCACCTGGGCTATGGCCATGTTTATCTGGATCGCACCGCTCCCTGGCCTTTGGTGAAGTCAGCTTTGCTGGATCCCTTGGCTCGCTATGGCCCAGAAGGGATCCCCATCTACCAGCCCCTCACCCTCTGGCTGCTGATCCACGCCGACTGGGCCGCCAGCCATCTGCCAGCGCTGGTCGAAGCTTTGCTCAGTCAGGGGGAGGTCGATGTCCAGGCGGCCGCCCCAATTCTAGAGCAATTTCCCCAGCTCCAGCCGCTGGGAGAAGGGTTTGACTCCACCCGGCGTCCCCATCTGCGCCTCCAGCTAGTAGCGGATTTAACGGAGGCTATCGCCTGGATTAACAAAAACGGTTACCATCAGTCGGAAACCATCCTCACTGATAGCCAGGCGGCGGCCCAGCGCTTTCTCCAGGAGGTGGATGCGGCCCTTATCCACATCAACACCACGCCCCTCTCAGCAGGCCGCGGAAGCGGGATCCCTACCTTGGGGGCGATTCGCGACCCGTCCCTGGGCATTTCTACCCAGCGGCTGCATGTGCGCGGGCCCATCGACCTGGAAGCCCTGACAACTGTAAAGGTGGTGGCCCAGGGCGGCCTGTAGCCGTGGGAGGGTGGGATCCCGCTGGCCCCCTTCTCCAAAGCTGGCCAGATCAGGCGAGACTGAAGATAGGGATCCACTCCCAGCTTGTCATCCCACAAAGCCCAGGCGACTAGGGGAGAACTCCTTTGGGGATTGACCTACGCAGCTACGTGTTTTTGGATCGGCTCCAGCCCCAATACGCCGCCTATCTGGGCACGGTGGCCCAGGGCTTTTTGCCCCTGCCGGGGGACACTTCCCTCTGGGTCGAGATTTCCCCCGGCATTGAGATCAACCGCGTCATGGACATCGCCCTCAAAGCCACCTCGGTAAGGCCAGGGTTGCAGGTAGTAGAGCGCCTCTACGGTCTTTTGGAGGTTCACTCCAGCAACCAGGGGGATACCCGCACTGCCGGGCGGGCCATCCTGGCGGCTTTGGGGGTGAGTGAAAGGGAGCGCCTAAGGCCGCGCATCATCTCTAGCCAGATCATCCGCAACATCGATCCCCACCAAACCCAGTTGATCAACCGTTTCCGCCGCGGCCAGATGCTTCTTGCGGGCCAAACCCTTTACATCCTGGAGGTGCAGCCGGCAGGCTATGCCCCCCTGGCCGCCAATGAGGCAGAAAAATCGGCCCGGATCAACATCCTCGAGGTGATGCCTTTTGGTAGCTTTGGCCGCGTCTACTTGGGCGGGGAAGAGCAAGATATCCTAGCCGCCTGTCGGGCCGCCGAGGAAAGCTTGGCAGCGATTTCTGGGCGGGATCCCTTGCTGTTGCCTGAGGAGGTATAGCCAATGGCGGAATCGGATCCCAAGTCTTCGCCCAAAGCCAGCTTGCCCCAGGATCTGACGGCGGATCGGGTGAGGCTGCTCACGGAACTGGCTGCTCCTTACCGCAGTTTGCGGCGCTTTGTCTACCTGGCGGTGGGGTTCTCGGCTACCGTTGGGGCATTTGTGTTTTTCTTTCGGGCCTTGGCAGGGCGGGATCTGGAGACTACCCTGCCCAGCTTGGCTTTACAGTTAGGGATCCTGGCCGGCGCCCTTGGCCTAAACAGGCTGGAAAACCGCTCCCAGCAAAAGCTGGTCAGACAGATGAGGCAGCGCCTTAGCAGCCAAAAAGAGTCGCCCTCTCCACCCAAGGGTGATCCCCTGTACCAGCGCAGGGACAGTTAGCCCGTCAATCGTCCCAGTCCTCTTGGCGGGGATCTGGGTCGTCCTCCGCCTCGGCGCTCGGCAGATAGTGGCGATCCCTGGCGGGGGCTGCCTGGGGCCATTTTTGAACCATTTGGATGGCGAGAAAGGCAACCAAGGCAACCACAACTGCCCAGGTGAGAATTGGAATCGCTAGGATCACCACCGTACCCAACACGTAGATAGCCACCTTAGGCAAGGAGGGATCCACCCTCCAGCCGCGGCGGTATACCCAGTTGGTAAGCTGCCGATCCCAGCGGCGCAGGCGAGGGATGTTCTCCTCATAGATTTCCTGCAAAATGCCGGCCAAAACGGGTCCCAGGCGGCGCATCTGGCTTCGGGTTTGCCTTCTCCAATTCCGCACCGAGCGTCCCATTCGTAGGATCCTTGCCCTGCTCTTCCTCAAGCGATCCTAGCCCAACCGCGAGGGCGACCTTCCCGTCGGGGCGGCAAGGGATCCGGGGGGATGTAAATTTGTTTGAACATTTGGATCGGAGATTGGGGTGGCTGGGCAGGACTACAGTACACTGAGGGCACCTGTGCAGTGGTGTTGCTGCCACGCCCTTCGGTAAACCTTTTTTAATCTCTCAAACAGCTCGACTGGAGAACGCCAATGGCTCACACGGTCAAGATCTACGACACTTGCATCGGTTGTACTCAGTGTGTGCGGGCCTGCCCTACCGATGTGTTGGAAATGGTGCCCTGGAAGGGGAACAACAAGGCCGGCATGATCGCCGCTGCCCCCCGCACCGAAGACTGTGTTGGCTGCAAACGCTGTGAGACTGCTTGCCCCACCGATTTCCTGAGCATCCGCGTCTATCTTGGGCCCGAAACCACCCGCAGCATGGGCCTGGCTTACTAAGCCGCCGGCAGGTTGGGTTGCAATTTTTTGCGATTGCCCGCCCGCTCAAGGAAACAGCATCTTTAACTTCAACGTAAGGCGCGGGATTCCCCACCGTCTATACGGTGGGGAGGGATAGCGCCTCCTGACTGATTCTGGATATAT
>NZ_JANSIZ010000030.1:0-31116 GCF_047462315.1 Synechococcus sp. H60.2
GGGCAGAGGAAGAGACAAAAATCTCGCCGTAAAGCGGATGGGGAAACCCCACCCGCCTGCGCGGTGGGGTAGTTCATTTATCTGGACTATAGGCAAAGGGAAAGAGTGCTCACATGGGCGTTGCCAGGGGATTGCGCGGGAGGTTAGGTTTTGTAACAGTCTTCCGGCGGAGCGACCCCAGAGATGGCAACCCAAGCTTTTCTGCCGCTCTGGTTAGGCCGGCTTAGACGAAAAACTGTCCATCTGAGGGTGAGATCTTGCTGTTGAATTGCCTAGATCCTGTGTTGCTGGCTGTCGAAGCCGCTGCTTCCGTTGAGCCGCCAGTGGGAGACAACCTCTCTCCCCTGATCTTGGTGGCGGTGCTGCTGGCGTTGGTGGTTATCTACTTGGCCAGCCGCATCGCCGGAGAAATTGCCGTTCGCCTCAGCTTCCCCCCGGTGCTGGGAGAGTTGCTGGGGGGTGTCTTGGTGGGAAGTTCTGCCCTGGGGCTGCTGGTCTTTCCAGAAGGGCCGGTCTCCCCAGAGACGTTGCACAACTTGGCCCACTCCTCCGCCTTGATGCAACTGCTGCAAGTGACTGCCGGCCTCGACGAGGGATCCCTTGTGCCGGTGTTTGCCTCCCAGACTGAGATCATCAACGTCCTCTCGGAGATCGGGGTAGTTATCCTCCTATTTGAAATTGGCCTCGAGTCGGATCTGGGGGAACTGTTGCGGGTTGGCCCGCAGGCAGCGGCTGTGGCCGTTATTGGGGTTGCTGTCCCCTTTGCGGCGGGAACCCTGGGCCTGCTCTACCTCTTTCACGTGCCCGCCATCCCTGCCATCTTCGCCGGGGCGGCTCTGACGGCAACCAGCATTGGCATCACCGCCCGCGTCTTGGCCGAGCTGCAAAAACTCACCTCCCCCGAAGGCCAGGTGATCATCGGCGCCGCTGTCCTGGACGACGTGTTGGGCATCATCATCTTGGCCGTGGTGGCCAGCTTGGCCAAAACCGGAGAGGTTGACGTCGCCGATGTGAGCCTCATCATCCTCAGCGCCGTCGTCTTTCTGGTCGGCTCTATCGTCTTGGGGCGACTCCTCAGCCCCTACTTTGTGGCCCTTCTCAACCACCTGAAAGCCCGCGGCAACCCCCTTTTGCCCGCTCTGGTGTTGGCTTTCTTGTTGGCCTACGTGGGACAGGTGATCCACCTGGAGGCGATTTTGGGCGCTTTTGCCGCCGGCCTGATTCTGGGGGAAACCGACAAGCGTCAAGAGCTAGAAGAGCAGATCAAACCCGTTTCCGACCTGCTGGTGCCCATCTTCTTCGTCTGTGTCGGGGCCAAAACCAACCTCGCCGTCCTTAACCCCGCCATCCCTGCCAACCGGGAGGGGTTGATCATTGCCGTCTTCTTGGTTAGCGTTGCCATTTTCGGCAAGCTGGCCGCTGGCCTGGGGGCGTTTGGCAAGCCGGGCATCAGTCGTTACGCTGTCGGCGTGGGCATGATTCCCCGCGGCGAAGTGGGCCTGGTGTTTGCCGGCGTGGGAGCGGCCAGCGGCGTTCTCTCCGAGGCTCTCGACGTCAGCATCATCGTCATGGTGATTGCCACCACCTTCATCGCCCCCCTCTGGCTGCGGGGGGTGCTGGTGGGCGGGGAAGCAATAGAAGCCAATACGTCCGGCCCAGACGATGCCCCTCCCTCTCTCTTGGAGCTACAGGCGGAGGTCACGGAGCAAGGCCGCAAAGACGCTGCCAGTGCTCCAGAGCTCGCTCCCCCAGACTCAGGACGGGTGGGTATTCCTGAGGGTTAATCAACCCCTCAGTTGCCGCCAGATGGCCTGTACCAGCAGCCGCAGAGGGTTGCGCCGACGTGGTTTCCCATCTCGGATCCTGTCCGTCGTCTCTGCTTGTGGCGCCATCGCTTGCACTGACGGCGGGTCGAACCGCTGTATTGTGGTCGAGCGTCGATCCACCACCTCTGCCTTGACGCTGCGGAAGCCCACAGCCTGGAGACACTGCTGAAAATCGGCATCGCAGGAGCGGCGAACATAGTATTGCAGCCGCACCTGATCCCCCAACAGGATCTGATCTCCGTCCTTGAGATCCCAGCTCAGACATCTCTGCCCGTTCACTGAGATGCCGTTGGTGCTGCGCTTGCCCTCAAGATTGCCGTCCAGCAGCCGGTAGGTGTACTGGCCGTCCTTGTGCGGTAGCCGCAACAGCAGCGCATGTTGCCGGGAAACAGCTGCCGAATGGATGACAATAGCGTTGCTGGGATCCCTGCCGATAGAATAAGTGGCGGCACTGAGGGCCACGGCCCGCCGTCCCTGCTCGTCGTCGATCACTAGCACATGCCAAGTCTGGGATGAAGAGAAGGCGGAGTCGGTAGGCATGGTCTGAGCATTGGCCGGGGGTTAGCTCCGCCGAGGGGGGACTCGGCAAAAGAGAGGCTTTCCCTCATAATGATAGGACAGGGCTCCCCTAGCAGTGAGCAATTGTAAACAGCAGCTATGACTTCAGCTTCATCCCTTCTCCAGGAACTTCCCCCGATCTACCCCGGGGTGGCTGTGCGGGTCATCAATCCCAACGATACTTACTACCTCTTTGAAGGACAGGTGCAGCGGGTTACCGACGACCACGCTGCTGTCCTCTTTGAGGGCGGCAACTGGGATAAATTGGTAACCTTCCGCCTCACGGAACTGGAAGTGGTGGACAAATCCCGTCGCTAGCTTGGTTTTCCATGCGCAGCCATTGGCAGGAACCATTCCTCTGGATCTGTGCCGCTGGGATCCTCCTCTTTCCCGTGTGGCTTGGGCTAACCGTCATTGGGTTGGCCACGGGGGATCCCCTTCTGCCGGTGGGAGTAGAGCAGGCGGCAGTGGCTGTGGCGGGCATTGGGCCAGTATTTGCCATGCAGTGGCGCAAACCGTTCGACATCTTCAGCCTGTGGGTGGCCGCCATTCCTCCCGAAGAGCTCACCCCCGGCCAACGGCGTATTTTAGCTGCCTTCCTCAGCCCCGAACACAAGATCTTGACGGTATTGGCGGCACTCCTGCTGCTAGAAGTCTTTGAGCGCCTCTACGACTTTGCCCCCCTCTTTGCCTCCCTCACCCCCGGTGGCGGCACCCGCCTGGCCGGCCTGGCCATAGCCGCCTTCGGGTTTTGGGGGGCCAACCTGTTTTTCCAGATCCCCATTGCAGCCGTGCGGGTGCTCCTCCTCAGCGAGCTGGAGCTGGCCCAAATCGATCCCATCCCTGCTGAGGAGATCGAAAGCCGCTTCTCCGTTGTTGGCGATCGCCACATCCCGCTGCTGCAACGGCTGTTACGCTGGGTTGCCGCTCTGGGATCCGCAGTCCCACCCCAAGGACAAAAGGATGAAAATCAGAGACTTGACTGTAAAGTAACAGAAGTATCTGAAGCTGCCAGCTCAGATACTGAATCTGAAGGACGGGAGGCTGCCACACCGGAAACAACCCCTGACTTTACCTAGACAGGTTGCTGGGACGGATTTCCACCCCAAAGAAACTGCAGCTCGATGTTAGAGTGGATGGAATCCAGACTGTTGTCTGACCATCGGCGTTCTCCCGACCTTCGAGGCTACCGCACCGGCAATGGCGAGCAACCTTTCCTCCCGCTTGAAACAGTTCACCCAACGCCTCAGAGAAACCACCCAGCTTTCCCCGTTTTTCACCGAGCAAGCCACCAGCGAAACCCAAAACCTCGCGCGGGAGTTGGCTCAGCTTGGAGAATATGCCACCCAGCTCAGCCAGGTGGTGATGGAGGTGGACTTCCTCAACCAGCTCCATACCCGTCTCTTGAATGAGCGGGAAGTGCTGCAGCAAGAAAAAGACAACTTAGAAGCACGGGTCTTCGAGTTGCAGCAGGAGCGCAACGAGATTGAGCCCCAGGTGATGTACCTGCGTGAACAACTGAGCCAGGCTGCTTTTCAACTGGAGCAAACGCAAAACCGCGAGCGCAGCCTTAGCGAGCGGGAACGGCAATTGTCAGAGATTGTAGCCCAACTGGAGCGCCGGCGGGCCGTCCTCAACCAGGCTATCGAAAACCTCACCAACCAAGAGGCCGATTACACCGTTCGCAACAAAGAGCTGGAAGCCGTCATCAAGGATAACGAGCGCAAAGCCAAGCAATACTTAGAAGCCGCCAACCACTACCGGGCCTACTTGGAAGAGCTGAACGCCCAGATACAGGAAGCTCAGGCCAAGCTGAGGAGCCTCGGTGTTGAGCCCAAACCCACTGACCTGCCGCGGCTTGAGGATATGGAAAAGCCGACTCCCATCCCTACCCCGCCGCCCTCCACTCCCATCGGCTACCCACCACCCCAACAGTCTCCTCCACCCCAGTCGGGCGGTTACTGGTCGGACAGCCCCTTCGATGACGATCCCTGGAGCTAGGTTGCTCAGCCCACCCCCCACGACCCAGCTCTGCGGCAAAGCTCAGTGCTCTCTGCCTTGACCCGCCTTGGGAGGAGGTGGTGAGACACGTACTCTGAAGAAGAGATCCACAGGAGGGGATCCCTTCTAGGGATCCAGCGTCTAGTTGCACCCAAGCCAGACCTATGGAACCGACTGTGCCGGATTTACAAGCCCTCAGCCAATGGGATCGGCAGTTCTGCCGCTTTGCCGAGCAGCAACAGCTCCTCAAGCCCAAACAACTGGCCTTGGCCCTGAAGATCCAGCGGCAGCAGCACGGCCCCCTGGCTTTGATCCTCTGGCAGTTGGGGTTCGTGGGCCTGCAACACTTGGCCCAGTTCTGGGAGAGAGTATCTAGCGGCGCCGAGCTGCTCCGAGACGAGGCCCTCGGCTGAGAAAAGGGGCAAGAGCCCCAAGGTTCTGCGCTATCCCTCTGTGTCCCTGGAAGAAGCTGGAATCCACAAGCATAGGTCTTGCCCTGCAGTCAAGTCGATTCTTCCGGCAGCAGACCTTTGGGATCCTCTGGCGGCGGCAGATGCGCCAGATCCACAGTCGCTCCCCCCAACAGCCGGGCTTGGATCCCTTTGAGGACGACATACAGCACCGGCACCACCAGCAGGCTGAGTAGGGTTGAGACGAACATACCGCCGATAACAGCCGTGCCCAGAGATTGGCGGCTGGCAGCCCCGGCGCCACTGGCCACCGCCAGCGGGAAAATGCCCAGGATCGTGCTCAAAGCCGTCATGAGGATGGCGCGGAAACGCGTCTCCGCCGCCTGGATCGCGGCCTTGGCCAGTGGGATCCCTTGGGCAACCAGTTGGTTGGCAAACTCCACGATCAAGATCGAGTTCTTGCTGGCCAGACCGATCAACATCACCAGCCCCACTTGGCAAAAGATGTCGTTGGCCAGGCCCCGCAGCAGTTGGGCCGAGAGCGCCCCCAAAACCGCCAGCGGCACCGCCAGCAGAATGATCAAGGGATCCACATAGCTCTCAAATTGGGCCGCCAGCACCAGGAAGACGAACACCGACCCCAAAGCAAAGATCAGCGGCGCCTGCCCCCCCGACTCGATCTCTTCTAAGGACAGGCCCGACCACTCGAAGCCAAACCCCTGGGGCAGCAAGCGGGCAGCCAGACTTTCCATAGCCCGAATGGCCTGGCCCGAGCTGAAGCCCGGCAGCGGGCTGCCCTGGATCTCCGCCGAGCGGAAGAGGTTGAAATGATTGATGAGCGCCGGGCCGGTGGTCTCCTCCACCTGAACCAACGTGCTCAAGGGCAAGAGCTGCCCCTGCCCACCGCGCACGTAGAACTGGCCAATACGTTCAGGGCTGCTCCGGAAAGCCTGGTCCGCCTGGACGTAGACCCGGTAGTTGCGGTTGAACAGGTCAAAGTCGTTGACATAGGTGCCTCCCAGCAGCGTCTGTAGCGTGCCGAAGACCTCGGCCAGCGGGATCCCCAGCACCTGCGCTATGTCCCGATCCACCTTGACCTGCAACCGGGGGGAGTTGGCGTTGAAGGTGGGCGGATTAATCCGCACGCCCAGGGGGGGCTGGCCCGGCGGGGGCGGCGAGTTGCCCACAAAGAAAAAGGCGTTGGCCGTCTGCTGCAGCAGGTTGAAATCGTTCACCCCCCGATCCTGGAGTTGGAAGGTAAACCCGCCCGTGTTTCCCAGATCGGGAATGGCTGGCGGCAAAATCGGGATCACCAACGAGCGGCTGATCCCGCCCAAAAAGGGCCCGAACAGCCGGTTGACAATCGCCTGCGCCGATTGTTCCGGTCGCCGCCGCTTGTCCCAGGGCTTGAGGGTGGCGAAGATCAACCCGTTCCCCGGCGAGGGCCCAGTAAAGCTGAACCCCCCCACGATCACCTGGTTTTCGATTTCCGGGATCCCGTCCAAAATGGCGCTGGCCTGCCGGATGACCCGGTCGGTGTAGTTGAGCGAAACCCCCGGCGGCCCCTGCACAATGGTGATGAAAAAGCCCTGATCCTCATCCGGCACAAACCCCGTTGGCACGATCTGGAACAGCCAATAGGTGAGGCCCAGACAGGCGACAAACCCCGCCACCACCACCAGCCGCAGCTTCACCACCAGCTCCAGCAGCCGGCGATAGGCGGCGCGGATCCCTTCCACCGCCCGGTCAAACCAGCGCAACAGCCAAAACATCTGCTCAGAACGTGGGCGGATCAGCAGCGCCGACAACGCCGGGGCCAGGGTAATGGCATTAAACGTAGACAGGGAAACCGATACGGCAATGGTGACGGCAAACTGCTGGTAGATGCGGCCACTGGTGCCGGGAAAGAACGCGATCGGCACAAACAAGCCCAGCAGCACCAGCGTCGTGGCAATCACCGCCCCCAGCACCTCGTTCATCCCCGCCGAGGCCCCCTGCAGAGGCCGCATGCCGCGGTCGCGGATGTAGCGGGAGATGTTCTCCACCACCACGATGGTGTCGTCCACCACCAAACCGGTGGCCAAAGTGAGGCCAAACATGGTCAGGGTGTTGATGGAAAAGCCGAATAGGCGCACAAAGGCGAACGTCCCCAGCAGCGCCACCGGGATCGTGACGGTAGGGATAAGGGTGATGCGCCAATCTTGCAAAAAGATAAACAGCACCAGCACCACCAGGACGATAGCCTGGAGCAGGGTGAAGATCACCTCTTGTACCGACTCGGTGATGAACAGCGTGGCGTCGAAGGCGATCTCGTAGATCAAGCCGGGCGGGAAATTTTTCGCCAGCTCGGCCAACGTCTGCCGCACCTGCCGCGACACCTCGAGGGCGTTGGCATCCGGCTGCTTGGTGATGGCGATCCCCACCGCCTCCTGGCCGCCGATGCGGAAGAACGTATCGTAACTTCGGGCTCCCAGCTCCACCCGGCCCACGTCGGCAATGCGCACCAAGCTGCCATTTGGGCTGGCTTTGAGGACAATTTGGGCAAACTCCTCCGGCTGGGAAAGCCGACCCGTGGCCTGGACGCTGATCTGAAACTCCTGATCCGGCAGGCTGGGCTGGCTGCCGATTTGGCCGGCAGGCACCTGGATATTCTGCTGGCGCACCGCGTTCACCACATCCAGCGCCGTCAGCCCGTAGCCGGCCAGCCGTGTCGGATCCAGCCAGATGCGCATGGCATAGGTGCGCTCCCCAAAGACGATGACATCGCTAACGCCACGGATGCGCCGCAGGGCATCCCGCACGAACAGCTCGGCGTAGTTGCTCACAAACAGCTCGTCGTATTCCCCCGCCTCTGAGCGCAGCGCCACCACCTGCACAAAAGCGCTATCGCCCGCCTTTTCCACGCTGAGGCCGTTTTGAATCACTTCTGCCGGCAGCCGCGCCTGCACGCGTGCCACCCGGTTCTGCACATCCACAGCCGCTGTGTCCAGATCCCGATCCGGGCTGAAGGTGACGGTGATCTGGCTGGTGCCGTTGCTGCTGCTGACCGAGGAGATGTACCGGATGCCCTCGACGCCGTTGATCTCCTGCTCCAGCACATTCGTCACCGCCGTCTCCACCGTCTCGGCATCGGCCCCGGGGTAAACAGCGGTCACCGTCACTGCCGGCGGCGCCACCTGCGGGTAGTAGTCCACCGGCAACAGGGGGATGCTCACCGCTCCCACCAGCACGATTAGGATGGAGCAGACGCTGGCAAAGACAGGGCGGCGAATGAAAAAGTCAACAAACATAGACAGGAATCCGCATGAGGAGTAGAAGGGAGTGGCCGAGCTCAAGAGGGGAGATCTAGGGCGGGGATCCAGGTGGTCTCCCTCCTCCTTGCCTCCTCTGCTGCAAAAGCACCTCATCAACGATGGGGGCGCCATCGCGGATTTTTTGCAGGCCGCTCAGCACAATCGGCTCATTGGCCTGCAGCCCCTCCAGCACCTCGTAGCTGTTGCCGTGGATGGATCCCAGCCGCACCGGCTTTTGCACCGCCACCGCTCCAGGGGGCTGGCCCTCTTCTGCAGGATCTGCAGTCTGCACCGTGTAGACAAAGGTTTGGGCGCCCAGACGGGCTACCGCCGTCACCGGCACCAACAAAGCTGGCCGCTCCTCCCAGACGATGCGGGTTCGCACAAACTGGGCGTTACGCAACTGGCCGGCGGGGTTCTCCAGCAAGGCCTTGGCCAGTACCGACTGCGTGCCGGGATCCGCTTCAGGCGCAATGAAAGAGACTTGGCTGGTGCCGATGACCTCGCCGCCGCTATCTAGGATCTGCACCGGCGTGCCGATGCGCAGGCGGGGGGCCTGCTGCAGCGGGATGTTCAGGTTCAGCTCCAGCGCCTGGGTTTGGGTCAGGGTGGTCAAAACCGTCTGGGGTGTCACATAATCCCCCTGCCGCACCAACACCTCGCCGACAATGCCGGCAAAGGGAGCCGTGACCTGGAAAAACTGCAGTTGCACCTGCTGCCGCTCCGCCTCGGCCCGGGCCCGCTCCACCTCTCGCTCTGCCCGCAAGATGGCCGCCTCTTGGGCCCGGATCTGCTCCTGCTGGGCCGCCAAGGCTGCCTCCGCCTGGCGCAGATCGCGGCTGGACTGATCCGCTTGCGCCTGGCTAATAGCCCCCTCGGCCAAGAGGCGCAGGTTGCGCTCGTGCTGCTCCTGGGCGAACTCTGCCGCCGCCTCCAGCCGCAGCCGCTCCGCCCGCAACTGGCTGAGCACGGCTCGGCTGCTCTCCAGGTTGGCCTGGGCCGCCGCGATCCCCGCCGTTTGGCCGGCCACCGCCGCCTGTTGCTGCCGGCTGTCGATCGCAAACAGGGGCGCCCCGGCAGAGACCTGGGATCCCAGCCGCACGAACACCTGGGTTACCTGGCCGCTCACCTGGGGCCGGATGCTTGCCACCTGCTGGGATCCGAGGCTGGCGATGAACTCCGCAGTCTCCTGAATGGGCCGTTCTTCCACGGCGCCGATGGTCACCGGGGTGGGCTGGCTTTGTCCACTTCCTCGGCCTTCCATGCCGCGAGGGGGGCCCCCCGCTCGACAGGCAGCCAGCAGCAAAGAAAAACACAACAGCGGCAGAGCTGTTCGCAATCGCCTCATGATTACAACTGCTCCCACAACAGAGGCATCCCCTCTCTGCATTGGCTCAACTAACCAAGGTAATGAGCCTGTGCCTTCCTGCACCTGTGCAAAAGCGCTTGCCATCCTTCCCAATCCAGAACTAAGGTGTATGCTTAGCCAAAAGCCCAGCTTAGCGTCCAGAGCCCCAGCTCGCCGGACAACGGCCATCTTTGGCCAGACGGTTCTAAACTTGTTGCGCAAGCATCGGATCTTTTGTTACCTGACGCGAAGGCAAGTCGCTGCAGTTGAGGAAGTTGATATGAGGACTGTAGCCGTAACCTGGTTTCGCCCGCTGCAGCTCGACTGTCGTCCTCAGCACTGGCTGTGGAGCTGCCTCGGAGCAGCAGCCATCACAGCCTTCACGGCGGTTGCTGCTTGGGCGCGGCCAGTATTGGAAGTGCGCATGACCATGGGCTTGCCCATCAGCCCCAACTATTGGTACCTGGTGGCCCTCAGCCGGGCCGGCAGCCCTGGCCCCACTGCCAACCTGGTGGATCCCAATGTCCGCGTCGGGCCCAATGAGTATGCCTTTGTCCAGAACTGGGACTACCTCATCCGGGTTACCCCCCTCAACGAAGAATCGGTCTTGCAGTCCACCATCCAGCGGTTTGGCGAGCCGGAGCGAGAGTTTGCCGTCGGCTTTAACCAGGTGCGGGCAGAGCGCCTCAGCCGCGACCGCGACACCCTCCGCTTCCAGATCGACATCTCCGAGCTCCAGGGCCTGGACGGGCGGGATCAGGATATCCAGGTGGCGCTGCTCACCGCCCGTGCCCCCTTCCGCGTTGCTCCTGAAGAAACCAACCTGGCCATTGACGCCACCCGTGGCGAGCTGCCCCACTACTACCGCCTCAGCCTCTCCAACCAGCGGCAGGTGGTTGTGGACGATCCCCAGCGGCAAGAGACAGTGCGCCGCAGCCGAGAGCTGATCCAACAAAGTGGCTCTGGGGCTGCCCTCACCCGCGACCTCATCGAGGGGGGAGCTTTGGAGATTTTGGCCGCCAACATTCTTACCTTTGAGCTGCGCCTGGTGGACCGCTAGGGATCCTCTCCCCTGCAGGCCCAAGATTGCCGCCATTTCAAATCCCTTCTTTGGCAAGAGAAGCTGGGCTGGGATCCAACATCACAAACAGAAACGACTCCAGCCCTGCCAGGTAGGTGAGCACCTCCTCCTGGGCCGCTTCCTGGTCGATCCGATGGGCTTGGGCCGCCTGCTCGACCAAGCTAGCCACCGCCACTGGCCCCTGCAACAGGGATCCCAGCCAGGCCATCTGGGGGGCTGGTATGGTCAGGCGCCCACGGCTGGCCCCCGGCCAGTTCATGACAAACTCCAGTTTTTTTTCGTGGGCCTGGGCAAAGTTGTGGCGAAACTCGGCGTTGTCCATCAGGATGGGGTTGAGCTGCACCCTGCCCTCCAGCCAGTCGGCGTCGCTCCAGGGCAAGACCAAGGAAGAGCCGGGGTGCTCCGCCCAAAAGTCGATTAGGCGGTGGTCGGGGTAGATTAGCTCGTAGAAGTGGTTTTGCTCGGCAGGGGAAAGCTTGTCCAGCTCCGCCTGCAGCCAAGCCGGCATGGCCCTGTCTTTGAAGAGCAGCGTCGGATCCCAGTCGGCGTAGTCCACCAGGCAAACCAAGCCCAGCTCCGCCTCTTGAAGCATGCGCAGGAGATCCGGGAGCAAAAACCCTTTGTCGCCGGGTAAGAGGTAGTTGGCGCGGATGTTGGTGTCGTCGCTGTAGATCTGGGGATCCCAGCGCAGGGCAGCGCGTAGCTCGTCAGAGGCCAGGCTGGCCATGAACTCCCGCACCCGCCGGCAGGCTTCGGGGGTGGGCAGCTCAAACAGGCCCAGCAGCCGGAACGCCTCCTGCAGGCGGAAGATCACCTGCCGCTGGTAGGCGTGGTGCAGGTTGGCCCGCAAGATCCCGTCCGGCTTGAGCACCCGCTTAAGCGCCTTCAAGCCCGCCACGGGATCCTCAAGCAGATAGAGCACGTCGTTGAGGCTGATGAAGTCAAACCGCTGCCCCAGTTGTTCAATCTCCAACAGGTTGAGGGCATGCAGCTCCACCTCCCCAAAGCCGTGGTAGCGCAGGCGCCGCTCCGTTGCCTGCACCGACGCCGGCGAGAGGTCGCAGGCCACCAGCCGCGCCCCTGGGTTGGCCTCCGCCAAGATCAAGGTCTCCCAGCCGGAGCCACAGCCGACGTTGAGGATGGCGATCCCCTCGCTGGGCAGGATGGCGCGGGTACGGGCGTATTGGGCCGTCGTCCAGCTCAGGCGGTACAGACTACCGATGGCGCTGCGGCCCGACGCCTCAACAGGTACGTTGGGATAGGGCAGTTCCTCGTAGAGTTGCCGCAAAGACTCGGTTGTGCTGCCGGCCATGGGATCCACTCCAGGAAGCTGCTCCCTATGCTACTGCCTCAGGAACGCCGCGATGGCGTCCGCAATGGCCTCGTTGCCCCCCCGATCCAGCTCCTCCGACGCCTGGGGTGGGTGAGGGGGATCCCGCAAGAAGTCCCAGGATCCCGCAAAGAACTCTTCCGGCGAGAGGATACGATGCCAGCCGTAGCGCCGCAATCCCTCCACCAAGAGGGGCGACTCGGCAAAGCTGGAACGGTTGACACAGGCCATGGGGATCCCACAGCGCAGCGCCTCCGCTAGGGTGCCATAGCCCGGCTTGGACACCACCCAGCGGCAGAGGGGCATGACATCCACCGGGCGCCACCTCTGCCCGTCCAAAACCTGCAGGTTGGGCAAAGGGGGAGCCTTGGGGTCGAAGGTGAGAAACTGCCAGTCGGGAAAATCCAAAAGCCGCTCGTAGGGCAAGCCCTGCAGCCCCAGCCCGCCAAAGGTCAACAAAACCGTGGGCCGCTCCCGCTCCAGCCCTAGGCGCTGGGCCACCTCCTCAGCCAAGTAGCGGGGATCCGACCCCGTCAACCCCACGGGTTCCTGGTGGGGAAAGGCGCCCATAGGCTCAGCAAAGGGCAGGCGAAACAGCCGCTGGCAGCGCCCGTACAGCTCGCGGATCCAGCTTACAAAGGGCTGAAACTGGGGGCCGTACTCTTGATAGATAAAGTCCCAGCCGAAGTTACTGGCCATCCAGCAGGGGATCCCGGCGGCCTCGGCAATGGCGGCGGCAATGGGGGGCACATCCCCTAGTAGCAACGGCACCCCCTGGCTGCGGATGAACTCCGCCTCTTCTCGGATGAGGTCGGCAGACCCCGCTTGGAACGCCCGCAGGGCCACTAACGTCGCCGGCAGATCCGCCTGCAGCCCATCCGGCTGCACCACCCCCACGTCCAAAGCGCGGGGCCGATGCAGAAACTCCCCTTCCCCGTAGCGCTCCAGCAGCCAAGCGGGAGCCGGCGTCACCCAAATGGGCAGGATCTGCGGCTCCCGCCGCCGCAAAGTGTTCACCACCGCCGTCAGCCGGGTGACGTGCCCAAACCCATGGGCCGTTGCCGCCACATAGAGAGGAACTGGATTCACCGCCATAGCCTTAGGAAAGCACAGGCTGAGACTTTTCCCGCCGGGATCCCCAGAGGTTGCTGGCCAAGATGAGGCCCAGGCCCAGCAGCGATCCTGGCGCGATCGGCTCCTGCAACAGCACCGCGATCAACCCCAGCGACAGGAATGGCGTGACATAGACCCAATTGGCCAGGGATCCGCGCTCGTCCGCCAGCTCCAGCGCCCGCAGCCAGAACACAAAAGTCAGGCCCATCTCCGCCAAGCCGATGTAGGCCGCCCAGCCCAGCCCTGCTAGAGTCCACCTCAGCTCCTGCAACGGCAATAGCGCCAGGCAATAGCCGCTGCCGAAGACAAACCCCAGGAACAACTTCAGCACGGCATCCCGTCCATCCCGCACATTGAGCAGCCAGTAGAGGGCCCAAATAGCGGCGCTGCCCACCGCCAGTCCCACTCCCCAGGGATCCTCCACTTGCAGGGTGCCCCAGGAGCCCCCCGTGGCCACCAGCACCACCCCCACCAGGCTCGTTCCCAAAGCCAGCAGCAGCCGCCCGCGCAGGCGCTCCCCCAACAGCGGCACCGCCAAGAGAGCCAGCAGCAGCGGCCAGGTGTAATTTAAAGCCAGTGCCGCCTGGGCCGAGAGGCGATCATAGGCTTGGAAGAGCACCCCGTAGTAGCCAAACGGGTTGAGCAGCCCCTGCAGCGCCGACAGGCCAATTTGGGATCCCTTCTGCTGGCGGACAAGAGGCGCCCGCCCTGTTACCACCAGAACCATCCCCAAGATTAGGCAGGAGCTACACGCCGAAAAAATCAGCAAGACCGTCGGTGAGAGGTGCTGCAACCCGAACTTAAAGGCGCTGGCCGCTGTGGCCCAGCCCAAGATAGCCGCTGCCAGGTAGGCGCGGGCCCGCCAGGGATCCCTGCGCATCAAAAGCTGTCCAGATCCCTGTCTTCTGCCTTTGGCCTCGCTCCAGTGGGAAGGCCCAGCCGTGGCGCCACCACCCAGACGTAGAGCAGGTAGCCCAGCCCCACCACCACCGCCCACTTGAGAACAGTGGCGAAAACCCGGAAGACCAGCCCCACCAGCAAGATACAGCCCAAAATGGCCAAAACCGTCAGCAGTGGACGCCCCCATGTCTCAGCCCAAGTGCGAACGGCATTTTTCCCCTGAGACGAGCTCAGCGCCCCAGAGGCCGCAGCTGCCTGCTCCAGTTCGCGCTCAAGCTGTTTTAGCCGTTCTTGTTCTGAGAAAGAAAGATCCGACATAGGGAGCAGTCTCCAGAATACAGGGCCATCTCCATCTTACGAGCTGCTCCCCAAAAGCAGGGCAAGCTAGGCCCGCGCCGACGGGATCTCTTGGGCCATGGCGCGGAACAGATCTAGAGCTGGGCCAGGGCGACGGTTAGGACGCGGAGCCGGGATCTCGTTGGGCACAAAGGGCCTTTCGACCACCACTTTGGGCTTGGCAGGTGCAGCCGTTGCCGCAGAGTTAGAGGAAGTTGCCGACTGGCTTGGAGCGGATTGTCCAGGCGCCGAGCGAAAAGGCCCGGTTACAAAATCCACCAGACCGCCGAAGAGAATGCCAAAGAAGGAAAAAAGACCGCCGAACAGCTTTTTGAGAATGCCCATTTTGCCGATGTCGTAACGTTCTGCAACTGGCCACTCATTATTGTTAAGAACGGGCAGCTTGGCTATAGGTAGATATGCTTTTTTCAACCTCAGGGATCCCCCACCGGTCTGCCTGTGGCATCGAAGCGCCGCAGCGGTAGGGCCAGCTCCAGCTCCTGCAGCTCCAGGGGTTCCGAGAGGGGCCGGCTGCGCCCCAGCTCAAAGCCATCGGCTGCCGCCGGGTTCACTGCGTAGCCCATATCTGCCATCGCTCCCACCGTAAGGATGCTTAAGGGATTGGGCACCCCCCGGTCGAGGCGGCTGGTCATCAGCTCCCGACCCAAGACGCTCTCCCGCCAGTGGGAATCGCGGGATCCCTCCCCAAACTGGTTCTCTAAGGGAACAGAAGGGGCATTCCCCCCCAACGTGGTAAAAGCGGCAACCGCCCGCGGGCCAATAAAGTGGGGGTCATAGCCCGGCGGCGTCGGCTGATCCCGCTTCACCAAGCCCACCGTCAGCCCCTTGGGATCCCAGACGCTGGGCAAAAAGCCAAGCGCATGGCCCAACTCGTGCAGGGCAGTAATGGGCAGGTCGCCCCGCTCTTCCAAAGCCGAGAGGTTTCGGCTGTTGAACACAACCACAGAGTAGAAAGGCAGGCCATTGGAGGCCCGCACAAAACAGGGAGCCGCTCCCCCCAAAATCCGCTCGTCGCCCAGGTCTCTTGCCCGCACCTCCACCAATAGATCGTCGATAGGGAAATCGAGCGGCGTGCTGGGAGCCCCCGCACCACACTCGCCGGCCCGGATGTTGGTGGGCCCCAGATCCGGCTGATCCCCGACGATGATCTCCTGCCACCTCAAGGCCGCGCTGCGGACAATGGCTTGCTGGCTGGGAGTGAGGCTGTTGTCGGGAAAACGAACGTCAATGGTGAACTGAGAAACAGGGGCAGTTATCGGTGAAGGCAAAAGGGTGGGAACGGCAGTCGGAGGAGAAGAAGGGGGGAAACCACCCCCTCCCCCGCACGCTTTGAGCAGCAGTAGCAGTAGTACAGCTATCAGGGATCCGAGCAGGCGCAAGCTCCACGTTCTCCCCCCAAGCTTCCGAAAACCCTTCACACTGCCTCCAAAGGCCCCACAGCCCAGACGGATCATAGCGGTTGCCCGCATTTGCCGAGCAGGATTTGCCCTAGGCTCTGCCACCCATACCCATTCCCGAGGAGTGATCTCTAGGAGGCTGGGGAAACCCCTCTGGATCCTCAGTTGCTTGCCAATGGTATAGCTGTTGACGAGGCATGCCATTCCTAGACAAGCACCCAAAACGGTGAAAAACCCAACCGATGGCAAACGTCTAGGAAATGTCTCAGCCAACTCGCTAATGAACATACTCCCCCGCCCTAAAGGGCGAGGATTCTTGTTCCTGGTTCCACAACAGCACTTAACTAACTAGTGGCTAGTGATTAGTGACTCGTCACCAGTTACTAACCACTATTCACCACCTGTCACTACGCTAGGAGCTGTGCTCATTTCCCCAAGTGTTTCCTCTTGCGGGGTAGTTTCCTTTTACCCAAAGGTACTGTTCCACTCGACTCCCAGCACCTTCAGTGCCCGACGCAAGCTGAAATAACAGTAACCTTAAGAGTGAGCGAAGATGAGTCTGGCGGCCTGTTTTTTTGAGTCCTTTCAATCCAGCGGGTCGCAAGAACTGTCTTCCTCTTCTAGGCTCCAGCCCGCCCCCAAAGCGTCCGCCGCTGCCGCCTGCAACGCCTGAGTGTCCGCCCACAACTGCGCGGGATCCGATAGCGGATCTGACAGAGGCACCAAACGCAAGATGCGGCTCTCCTGAACCAGATCAATCACCACGCTGGGCCGTTCCCCCTCCATGCCTGCCACCTCCGAGGGGGAGGGATCCCGCAAGCAGGCGTAGTCGAAGCTGTTGAGGTTTAGGTAAAGGCTGCGATTGGCCACCAAGGTAGCCGCCGTTGCATCCTGAAACACCTCCATCACATAGCCCTCCCCCTGCTTTCGCACCCAACCATCGACGATATCGAAGTAGCGAACCCGCCCCAGATCCGCTAGGAGACGGTAAATATCCCGCTTATTAACCAAAATTCCGCTATCTACGATACAGGGTGCACAAGGACGAGTGTCTGTCATGGGCAGTCGGTCTTGAGGAGCAAGCGGATTGACAACAGGCAAGAAGCAATTAGAAGTAATGCTCAACAACAGCTAACCAACCATCGCAAATCCTCTAGAAAGTGGCCATCCCCAACAAGTCTAAGACTAGAGCAAACAAAACCAGAGAACCTCAGACAATCAAGATGAGAAAAAGCCAACAGCCCTACAAACTTAAGCCATTGCAGCAGAGCCCTTTGCTTTGCTCCAAAAAGCCTTTAGCCTGCTTCTCGGAAAGGCTCAGCTCTGGCCTCCCTCGAATGTACCACAGCTTTCCAAAAAGGGGCACAGATCTCCTCCTTCAACTATCTCCAAGGTAAAGGACAAGGGAAGCTGGTCGATAGCCAGCAAATTTTCACCTGTATATTGGGGGAAAATAGGCAGCTAAAGGGTTTGAGACACTAGATATTGTAGGTAATGGTGGGGACAGCCCATTGAGACCGAACCTCTGCCCCAGGCTGTCCCTTTCATTTAGCCGGAAAGCGATGCGCGAAGGCCCCTAGCTTTAGCTATGGGGATGAAGTGCTGTCTTTCTTATCCGTGCGAGCGTGTGATGTTTCATGCTAGCTAGGGAAGCCAAGCTGCTCAACGGAAGACCAGAGCGGTACCGAGCTCTGAATGAGGCCATTCGTATCCATTGAGTACAAGTGAGTACAAGCAGTCGGAGTAGAAACTTTCACCTGACGGGATGGCCATCACCTTCACCGACGGCAACCAGGCAGGTACCTTTGCCTTGTACTGCAACGGCAAAGCCAGACAGCTTATCCTCGGCTCCAAGATCAACCGGGTGCGGGTGGTGCGCAGAGCGGATGGATACTACGCCCAGTTCTGCCTCGACAGAGAGCGCTGGGCCCAGGGCAAGTACACCGGCCAGATGGTGGGTCTCGACCTGGGGCTGCACCACTTCTACTCCGACCAGAAGGGGAACACGGTAGATTGTCCTAAGTTTTTGCGCCGGAATGAGAAGCGGCTGAAAAGACATCAACGCAAGTTGAGCAGGACATTCGTCAAGGGAGCTGAGCGGCAGTCCAACCCCTACCACAAACGGAGAAAGAGGTTGGGCAAGGTACACCTGAAAGTCCAGCGCCAGCGTAGAGACTGAGCCATGAAGCTGGGCCGGTACGTAGTGCTCGCCTCTGGCGGTGCAGAGCACTTTGTCTAACAACGTCGTGGCGTATGAGGATTTGCAGGTGAAGAACCACCGCCTGGCCAAGTCCATGCCAGGGATCCCCACACTGCTCCTGGTTCAAACAATGACACTCTCTAACGCCAGCCTAGAAAGCCTAGAAATTATTCATCAAATGATTGTTCGAATAGCGAGGGTGTTTTTTGGCACAAAACCCACTGCGGTTCCTCGTCACGATAGTACTCTTTTTTCCAGATTGGCAGCCGATGCTTGATGGCATTAATGATGTAGCGTGTTCCAGCAAAGGCAGCAGCTCGATGGACAGCGGTAGTACCAACCCACACTGCGATGTCGCCAATCGCAAGATGGCCCTGGCGGTGACAGGCGATAGCGCCACAGAGATTGAACTTAGAGCAGGCCTCCCGGAGGATCCTTTCGCCCTCCTTCTCGGCGAGGATTTCATAAACTTCGTACTCTAAGCTGAGAACAGTCCTTCCCCTGTTGTGATTGCGCACCCAACCCTCGAAGGTTACGAGGGCACCCGCTGTGCTATCGGCAAGTAAGCGGCTGAGCTCGGTTGTTTGGATAGCAGTATCACTAATCAAAAACCGCAGCATCTAACCTCCACAGACTGGCGGAATAAAAATTACGAAGGCGTGGTCGTCGACCGGACTAGTTAGGTCACAAAATTCATGATTGACAGCAACTTTAATATCTTCCACTGCCAGCGGGAAGCCATACTTCGCCTTCACCTGCTGATACAACTCCAGGTAGCTTGCTGCATTGGTTTGGAGCACTTCTCTACTTCGTTGAGCCTGCTCCCTCAGCATCGCCACATACTGGATAGTTACAGTTTTGGTCAGAATGGACTGAGTTGTCATAGTTTCGATTACCTTGGGCTTAAAAGACGTTCAAAGGCAGCATACTCCTCTGGGGTATTGACGTTCATCAGTTCGGCCTCACAGTCAGGGGTAACTAGGGTACAGGGTTGGTCGCCAAGGACTTTAACAGGGCAGTATACCCCGGCTGCATAGGCAGCCCTCAGCACTGCTGCAGCCTGAGGAGTATAGATTGCACAGAGAGCCTCTGGAAAGCCAAGTTTGGGGTTAGCATAACAGGTCGCAACTGTTTCAGCTTGATAGTGCTCCAGTAGCTTTTGAATTGTCTTTGCTTGCAGATTGAGGAGATCGCAAGCAACAACTAACCAGTTAGCTTCGGGATGGGTGTTCAGGGCAGTCAGCAGACCACTGATTGGGCCAACGCTTTCTACTTGATCCGGCAGCGTGGGCAGCAACTCCAGTGGCGTACCCAACCACTGACCGGCACGCGCTGATAGATAAACTCGCTGGCAGTAGGGTTGTAGCAATTCATAGAGATAGGCAGCATAGGGTTTGCCAGTGTGTTTCAGCAGAGCCTTATCCCGGCCCATGCGCTTGCTCTGTCCCCCTGTAAGTACCAGACCGTAGAGAGGACGCTCCAGGAGGGCGTTTTTGCCGCCGGACTTGGTCACTAGGCGGGTGTCTCGAATACAGATGTGGGGTGACACCGACTTGCACATGTCGTAGATCGTCAGCGCCGCTACCGAAGCACCACAGAGGGCCTCCATTTCAACGCCTGTTTTGGCGCTGGTTTTGACGGTGCAGTGAACAGTTACAAGCAAGCGATCATCAATTTTGATATCAAAGGTGCAGCTCTCGACGGGAATCTGGTGACAAAAAGGGATCAGTTGCTCAGTCTTTTTAACAGCCATAGTACCCGCGATAACTGCTGTCTGAAACACCACTCCTTTCTCGAGGTAAATATCTTGACCAACAATATATGTACTCAAAGCGGGCGGCAGTTGAACTATTGCTTGAGCTGTCGCTACTCGCAAAGATGCAGATTTGTTACTGACATCCACCATCTGCGGTTGGCCCTGAGCATCAAGATGCGCCCATACACGATCAGCCTCACCCATAGATCTAGCCCCCTAAACTGTACATCGGATGTAAAACCTGCTCGATCCTGCGCATTGGCTTCATCCCTAAAAGCTGTTGGTAAATCTGTCGGCGTTGTTCTGGTGTCACATCACGGATTGACAAGCCGTTTTCGGTAAATAGGCAAGCAAAGAGACGTCCATCGGCGGTCAAGCGCCAGCGCGAGCAGGTGCTGCAGAAAGGTTGCGACTCGGAGGCAATAAATCCGATTTTGGCAGCCCCATCGACTGTGAAGTAGAATGCTGTAGAATCAGGTACCGTCGGCAGCTGGGTTAGGGTATAGCGTTCCTTTAGGCGAGCAATACACTCTTGTGCTGAAATGTAGCGCTCATCATAAATATGGTTGGCATAGCCAATCCGCATCAGCTCCAAAAAGCGAACTGTCACACCTGTCTCGCGAGCAAATTCAACAAAATCAAACAGCTCATGATCGTTGACGCCGCGCATCAGAACTGTGTTGAGCTTGATGCTAAACCCCTGAGCAATACCCTCCCGGATATTACGAAGAATATCGGCAAGGCAGTCTCGGTGTGTGATCCAGGCTTCAGTAGCAGGCTGAAGGCTGTCGAGACTGATGTTAAGATTATGAACATTGGCAGCTTTAAGGACATCCCAGTAGAGGTGCAACAGCACTCCATTGGTCGTGAGGCTGAGGGAGGGAATTTTCAGCTCAGCAAGCCCCTGCATGATTTCGGCAAACTCGCGCCGAACCAGGGGTTCGCCACCTGTGATACGAACTTCCTCGATGCCATAGTCCAGCAGCTCACCGATAATGTCTTTGTATTGCTGCGGACTTAGATAGCTGCTTTTGTCCATGAACTCAGGATACAGGGGCATACAGTAGCGACAGCGCAGGTTGCATTGATCGGTCAGGGAGACCCTCAGCTTGCGAATGCGGCGGTTCCATTGATCAACTAGTTGCATCCTAGTACCAGGGATAGAATAAAAAGACTTCGCCAGCCTTAAAGACCACTTGATCTTGGGGGAGCTCTACAAAGCCATCGCTGGTTGCCAGAGCAACAAAGTCGCCAGAGCTCTGAGGCATGATTAGTGTGAGGGCTTGGTTGCTACCAAGCTTGGCAGGTACAAAAAAAGTGAGATTAGGCTCAAAGGTAATGGTCTCACCCAGATAGCCGGAATAAACGGTGCAGTTCAGCAGATAGCGATGCAGACACACAAGAGCTGAGACAGGATTGCCTGGTAGCCCCCAGACAATGGTGTTAGCTTGATGATCAATGCCAAACCACATCGGCTTGCCCGGTTTTTGGGCGACACCGTGAATATAGGCAGTAACGCCACAATGTTGCCAAATTCGAGGTAAGTAGTCGCGTTTTCCCTTCGAGATACCGCCGGTGTAAATCAAGAGGTCATAGCTTTGGGTGTTAGTTTGGTAGTGGGCGATAATGCTAGCCGAATCATCGGGGATGTGGTCAATCTCGACCTCGGTGTAACCGTAGGCGAGGAGAGCAGCTCTGAGGGCGTAAGCGTTGGAGCATCGCAGTTGATAGGGTGTGGGAGTTTGCTCGATGGAGACCAATTCATCACCTGTGGCTACAAGTTTGATGCGGGGAGCTGCTTCGACTTGGACATGGCTGTAGCCGAAGGAGGCTAGAATGCCGATATGAACGCTCTTGAGGGTAATGCCGGGGTGGAGAACGAGTGCCCCTGCGATGCAGTCGCTGCCTTGTCGATGAATAAAATCACCTCTGCTGCGCTCAACTTCATAGGTGATGGTAGCGACTCCCTGCTCGATACGAATCTGCTCGTAGGGGACGACAAGATCGCTACCCAGCGGCAGGGGACAGCCGGTCATCACTTCGAAGCACTGCTGCGGGTCGGCCAGCGTGGCAGCGCTTACCCCAGCGGCAGCCATGCCCGCAACCCTAAAGCGGCGCTGCCCAGCGGCATAGGCAGCGTAGTTAATGGCAATGCCATCCACCATGACGCGGTTAATCGGCGGGTAGTCACGATCGGCATAGATCGGCTCAGCAAGAACCCGGCCTGCGCACTTCGCGATTGGGATCGACTCGGTTCTAGGTGGCAGCCACTGGGCTTTGATAACGGCTTCAGCTTCTTGGACGCTGATCATAAGCGCTGAAAGTAAGGCCAACGAATGGAGTGTCCGAGTATGAGCTGCACCTACCCTAGCAGCGCTTATCTTGGCTCCAGGGTGAGGAGAATTCCTGAAAGGCAGGTACAAAGTTACGGTTTTCGTGCTTGGAGCAACTAAGCTTAATGAGGGCAAAGCGCTGCAAGGGCGTTAGCTTTTGCCACAGCTCAAGGGTCAGCACAACCCCCCTGGCTGCTGCTTGCTCAAGGACGCTGGCAGGGATTGCGGTGGCATCTTCCCAAGCCGGTTTTGGATCAACAGGCAGCTCACTAGGTTGTTCTTGGCAGACATTTTCAATAAGGTGAATCAGGTACTCGCGGTAGGTAGCACGGTCGGCAGCAGTATCAGTTGGTCGGTCAATCAAGCTTTGGCGCTGCTGACGACTAAAACGCAGCCACTGATATAGTTTGAGTTTGATGCCACACTGATCCAGCTTCAAGCGCACAACCATAGGGATGCAGCGGAGGCTATCGGCAAAGTCTTGCTCGAACTGAAAGATCATCGCGTTACCCAAGACATAAAGTGGGCTTAGATTGACAGGGGTTCGATGCGACTAAGTCTGACGGCACAGGCTTTAAGTTCAGGTTGCTTCGAGCTAGGGCAGGCAACTGAGTGAGTGAGGGCATTGCAGGCGGTATCTTCACCCCACAATGGTCCCCAATGCATCGGCATAAATACCGTGCCGGGGCTGATCGCCCGAGTTATTTTAACCGGGAGGGTAGCCTTGCCTCGCCGTGATTCAACCCTTACCCAGTCGCCATCGGTGAGCCCTACCCTGTCAGCATCACGGGGGTGAATCTCGAGAAAAGGCTGGGGGTGCATTGCTCGAATTTTGGCTACATGGCCAGTACGGGTTTGGGTGTGCCAATGGCCATAGAGGCGTCCTGTAGTGAGGACATAGGGATAGTCGGGATCCGGTGGTTCGGCAAGGCCGTGTGAATGACTGGCGATGAAACGAGCGCGACCTGTAGGCGTTGGAAAGTGGTGATTGGTATAGAGGTTGCGGGTCTCGATTGGTCCAGTACGGGGATAAGGCCACTGTTGGGGGCCTTGGTGCAGGAGCTCATGACTGAGGCCAGAAAGATCACAGGGACGCCCAGCAGTAAGACTGACATATTCGGCAAAAACTGCTGCGCTATCGGCAAAGCTAAACGCCTTGGCAAAGCCCAGACGGCGGCCTACTTCCGCCCAAATTTCCCAATCAGCCCGTGCTTCACCGGGGGGATGGCGCCACGCCGGACAGAGGGTAACGCGGCGCTCGGAGTTGGTCATGGTGCCCGTTTTTTCACCCCACTGAGCAGCAGGCAGCACCAGATGCGCGTAGGCAGTGGTTTCGGTAGGAAAGTAGGCATCTTGGACAATCGTGAAAGGCGATCGCGAGAGCGCTGCTGCTACCCGGTGCAGGTCGGGCAAGCTCACCAGCGGGTTGGTGGCGGCAATCCAGAAAACATCCAGGGCGCCAGCCTCCAGAGCGCCAATCATCCCGAGAGCATCGAGGCCAGGCTCAGGATTGATTGGGCCAAGCTGCCAATACTGCTCCACAGCAGTGCGATCTTCCGGGTTCGTAACCTTGCGATAGCCGGGCAAGAGGTGGGCCAAGCCACCCGCCTCTCGGCCGCCCATGGCGTTAGGCTGCCCCGTCAGCGAGAACGGCCCTGCCCCCGCAAAGCCTATTTGGCCAGTGAGCAAATGGAGATTGATAAGACTTGTAACCTTGGCAGTACCTTCGCTGGACTGGTTAAGCCCCATTGACCACATGGAAAGGGTTTTCCGGGAGTGCTGCCAGAGTCGAGCGAGGGCAATTACATCCTCAATTTCTATGCCGCAGCGACTAGCCACACGCGCAGGAGTGTACTCGGCCACCAGAGCTGCATAGGTCTCAAAACCTTCGGTGTGTTGGGCAATGAAGTCGTGGTTGATGGCCCCCCACTGAATGAGTAGATGGGCAATACCATTGAGCAAATCAATGTCGCTGCCTGGAGCAATCCCAAGATATAGATCTGCACCCTCAGCCGTCTCGGTACGGCGGGGATCCACAACCACCACCTTCAAACTCGGGTCACTCTTGTGGCGCTTGCGCAGGCGATTGAACAAAATTGGGTGGCACTCAGCGGTGTTAGTGCCGATCAAAAAGGCAAGCTCACAGCTATCGAGGTCAGAGTAGCTACAGGGAGGGCCATCTGAACCCAAGCTTTGGCAGTAGCCCTCCACGGCAGAGGACATGCAAAGGCGCGAGTTGCTGTCAAAGTTATTACTGCCCAGGCAGCCCTTGAGTAGCTTTTGGGCAACGTAATAATCTTCAGTATGCAACTGCCCTGAACCATAGATCGCAATTCGCTCGGGGCAACTCTGGCGAATGCGCTCCACGATCAAATCCAGCGCTTGATCCCAGCTAATCAGCTGAAAATCATCGCGGAGGCTGGAGCGATAAAGAGGCACGGTGGCACGGTTGTGATCAAGGGTTTCGAGAAGAGTGGCACCCTTAACACAAACCATGCCTTGACTGGAGGGATGAGACCGATCCCCGCGAATTCTTGTGCCGCCAGCCAGAATTTCCAGGCCACAACCAACCCCGCAGTAGGGACAGAGGCTACGCACGTTATCCATTGCTGATTCTCATCTGAAGCTGGTTTACTCCTCCTGGGCAAAGTGACGGTGGAGAAAGTCGAGGACTTTGTTGCTTGGGTTGCAAAGCTTGGGTGCCGCAGGGATCCCAACAGCCAAGCGGGGAAGGATGCGGCCATGCTCAAGCCCTTCACGCAGGCCAATATAGGGGTGTCGCCTCCAGATCTTTGGTAATGTGTACTACCGTTTGTTACCTCTTATGCAGTTATGTCATCTTAAAATGCTCATTCAGCATAAAAGGTGCTTTCTGCTCCAGATCAGCCCTCAAACTCAGCAAGCGATAGCTAGATTGAGCAGCAACGGGCCGGCCGCCCTTGGCTCAAGGAGGCATCCCTTACCTACAAATCGCTTCTGATGAAACCTGCTGCCTCAGGGATCCATAGCTTCATCCAAGTCACAGTGTCCACTTGGATGTCGAGGCACATGTGAGCTACAGAATTTAACCGTCCACCCTTCCTGCTTGCTGCCAGGGTCAATGCCCACAGCAAGGGGCTAAGTTTTTCAGTCAGATAGTTTTGCGTTCAGATGCACGCAGAACACTCCCCTTTTCCAGAAGGGAGCAGCTTTGCCGCTCCTAATCCGCCACCGAGCACAGCTAGTTGACACTCCCTCGACTGAAGTCGGGAGATTCTTAAGTAGCCCACAAACGGACTTGTAAAGGTGTTGTCAAACCGCCCTTAGACAGTCCCTCGAGGCAAAGCCCCAAAGTTCTGCTTACTTTTCTCAGTAGGTTAGCCGCAGCGTTAGCATCAGCGTTCACTAACCACCCTTTGGCTGTTTGGCACAGTCCCCGCTTTATCCACTTCCCAGATGCTTGCCACCGGTCGGGTCTTTCACCGTAGTTAGGTAGCTCATCCCTATCCAAGAAACTTGCCTGGGAAGTGTACACCTCGTCTACCTCAACACAAAGCCAGTCAGGGCACACGCAGTTCACGGCGCAGGTGCCGGGAGCTGCTGCAACGCCTGTCTGGCAGGGAGAGGCGCTTTCAAGCGTGGGTGGACCCCTGCATCTCCACTGGCGTCAGCGGGACGGAGTCCTTTGTGATTGCGCTTTTGGGGGCTGCCGCAAACCAGCCCAGAGGTCCGTGGTTGGCTTGTCAACTGCAGGGCTACCAAGAGCCCGTACTTTATACGTCAGCATGAGTGCGGGTAGTTTACAACATCCAAAAGGCCTTATCAGGTTTAAAGTGAGGAGTAACCCGACAAAGAGTGAGGCTCGACCATGACGCTGGCTCAGGAGGCAACTGCCCAAATCTCCGCCTTTTGCGAAGGGATCCAATACTTTGGGGATCCCTGGCCGGAATTCGATCGCCTGGGCCAGGAACCTGCAGTCGATGCTGCCACAGGCAAGCTGCGGGATCCCGGCAGTCGCATGGCCGCCTACCAAACTTTGCTCTATGCCGATGCGCTGCGCTACCTCACCCTGCAGATGACGGCCAGCAAAGCCTCGGGCCACCCAGGGGGCTTTGCCAGCCAGGCGGAGGCCTACGCCGCTTTGGTGTACTTGGGCCAGAAGAATATCCCCACCGAAGTGGGCCACCACGCCCCCGGCTTCTATGCCGCCATGTTCTTGGATGGATCCCTGGCCGAGATGGGCATCCACACCGTCTCTGACTTGCAGGCTCGCTTTCGGGAACGGGAAGGGCTGCTGGGGCACCTCTCTGGCTACATCCCCGGCTTGCTGGCGCCGGCAGGGCCCCTTGGGCAGGGGCAGCACTTTGCCATGGCCGCTGCTTTGCTTTACCCGGATCGCCTCTTTCCTGTCACCATCGGCGATGGGGGGCTGGGGGAGCCCTACGTGATGAGCTCCATGATCCACTTTCACACCGCCTTCCCGCAGCGCACCAACTTCCTGCCGGTGCTGGTCTGGAATGGCTACAGCCAAGAGCACCACAGCATGATCTCCACCCTCACCAACGCCCAGATGGTTGAGTACTGGCGGGGCAACGGCTTCGAGGAAGTGGTGCTGGTGGATGCTAAGGAATTCGACGATGCCCAGCAGCCTGGCCCCTATGTGGACAGCACTCTTTTTTCCCTGGAAGCCCGCTTGGCCTTTGCCCAGAGGGTACTGACCGAAATGGAGCGGGCCATTCAGTCAGCTCTAAGCGGCCACCTGACGGTTTTCATCCTCAAGCAACTGAAAGGGGCGGGCGTGCACGCCAAGGGATCCAAATCCCACAACCTCTACGCCCACCACACCTTGGACAACCCCGACATTGTGGCTGCTCTGCAAGCGCGGGCGCTGCATCCGGCAGCTTGGGCCCTGGTGCGACAAAACTGCGAGCGGGCTGCTGGGGGGCCGGCAGCCAAGGTGGTGGTCACTGAGTCTATCCGGCCTCTGCCGCCGCTGGGATCCCTCAACTTAACTGAGTTCCCCCTCGGCGATAAGCAAGTCTCCACCACGGCCATTGGCGCTCTAGTGGTGCAGGTAGGGCAGAAAGACCCTGACTTTCTGGTGGCCAACGCGGACGGCAACGAGGCCTCCGGCCTTGCCAATGTCAACCAGGGCCTGAAAGTCATCCACCCCACGGTGGATCCGCTCTACAACCAACAGCCCCAGGGCCAGGTTTACGAACCCCTTAGCGAAGATGCCTGCGCTGGCCTGACGGGGGGCCTGGCGCTCTTCGGCGGGCGCTCTCTCTGGTGCTCCTATGAATCCTTTGCCGTCAACGGACTGCCCATCTGGCAGACGGTAACCCAGGCGATGGCGGAGCTGCGCCGCCCCACTCCTTCCGCTATTGCCCTCTTCACAGCTGGAGCATTGGAACAGGGACGCAACGGCTGGACCCACCAACGTCCGGAAATCGAGGCCTATCTAGCGGCCATGATGCGCAACGGCAACATCTTCCCCCTCTTTCCCCCCGACGCCAACTGTGCCCAAGTCGCCTACGAGTGGGCCCTATCGACCTTCAACAAAGGGATCCCGATCTTTGCCAGCAAAACCCCCCTGCCCATCCGCACCACCCTGGAACAAGCGCGCCAAGCCGTGGAGCAGGGCTGCACTGTGCTGCAGGAACTGCCTGGATCCCGCACTGTGGTCTTTGCTGTGGTGGGGGATATGATCCTCCTGCCAGTCTTTGCGGCGGCTGACCAGCTCCAGGCCCAGGGGATCGGCAGCAAAATTGTTTCGGTAGTCAACCCTCGCCGTCTCTACCGCCCCAGCGATATAGCCTGGTCCACCTGTGCCCAACCCGATGGAGAGTTCATGTCTGACCAGGAGTTTGCCGCCTGGTTTGCCGGCGAAGCCCTTATCGGCGTGACTGGCGGATCCAGCCTGATGTTGGAGCCCCTGTTGTTGCGCTACACCGGCCCGCGCGATCTTTTTGCCTGGAAACGCGGCGAAACCACCGCTACCCCTGCCGAACTCATGGACTACAACGGCCTAACGGCCCAGGCACTCGCAGAGAGGGCAAAGCAACTGCTAGACTGAGGGGCACATTGGGATCCCTTCAGTCTATGACTAGTGTCATCTCCCTCCGAGAGAAGCTTGGGAGGATATCCCCCCGCGAGAGAGTTGAGCAAGTCATTGTCCAAGATTTTGCCAGACCCTTGCTCCATGAGCTAGGCTTTGGAGACCTGGAGATCAGGCAGGAGTTTGAAACAGGGTGCGGAGAAGTAGACTTTGCAGCTAGAAAAAACACACAACATACAGATATCTTCTATAACTCTAGGAAAAACCCATACCTTCTCTTGGAAGTTAAGTCCAGGACAGTCAATCTTAGTGAGGGATCCGCTGCCTGTAGAGATGCAGTAGATCAAATAAAAAGGTACTTGCTTGGAGAGCATTGCAAATCAGCAAGGTGGGGAATAATTACCAATGCAAATTACATCCAGCTCTGGAGGAGGCACGGGAAGGTTGTTCACCCTGTTACAGCAAACCTTGCTATCGACCTGGATAACATTGAGAACATCGTGCATGATTTACGAAACAAGATAGAAAACTACGAGCGCGCTTTGACCATATGTGTGTACAACAATAAAGGCGGTGTGGGCAAAACAACAACGGTTATTAACCTTGCAGGAGCATTAGCATATAAAGGGAAAAAAGTCTTAGCTGTTGACTTTGACTCCCAAGGAGATTTGACAAGAAGCTTGGGAGCTACTCCTGGAAAAGTTACACTAACGCAGTGTTTAAAGGATCCCAGGATAGACGTCCACACGATTGTTCAGACATATAGGCTCAAGACACCTAAGGGAATAGTTTCCGTCTTCAACCTCATCCCAAGAGACTCTGAGCTGGAGAAACTGACCGACAGCCAAAATGCAGCCTATATCCAGAAAGGAACCAGGCGCCTTCGGGATCTGCTTGCCCCCCTTCGTCGTGAGTATGACTACATCCTAATCGACTGCCCAACTCAGTGGCTTTACTTCAGCCAAAGTGGGCTTTTTGCTGCCGACGTTATTTTGATACCTACCCGACCTGACGATCTGTCTTCTTTAAATAATGCTGTTAGAGTAATTACCAAATTCATTCCAGAAACTGTTAAATCACGACATGACGGAGGCCCCATCGCTTTGCCTATCTTTTTTAATGGCGTCTCCTCGAAAAATCAAAATGCTACCAAACTGGCAAACGAAGAAATACAAAAGCTTATTAAGCAAGAGAAAGATATCGACTTAACCCCGTATTTCCGACCGCTCTTTAAAAAGGGCAATGAAGACAAATGCATTATACCCGACTATGCACTGATATCTTCTGCCACTTTTGATCGAATTCCTGCTGTCCTTAAGCACAAGAAAGTTTTAGAATACTACCAAAAGCTCGCCGGCGAGTACTTTATCGATGAGTGAGTTCTCCGATCTCGGCAAGCTAGTGAACTTACCCCTTGAGAGCATCATGCCTGCCGAGGGGTTTTCTGCTCCCTCTTTCCTGGTTACTGCAGCAGCCGCTCAGTTAAGGGCAACAGGAGGGCGCAACTGGGTGCCGCTGCTAGTGGTTGAAGCTGGCGACTACCAGTACAAGGCCGTTGGCAACCATTTTGTCTATGCAGTTGCTCAAGAAGCAGGGCTGGAGAGGCTCTGGTGTATCATTGTTGACCCAGCTCTGGAGCAGGTGGAGCAGGCCCAAGTTCTCGCCAGAGAAAGGGTTCCGAAGGTCAATCTGACTGAGGCTTCTAGGGAAACTATCTTGGCTGCGCTGAGATACCTGGCTGAGCAGCCCGGCACTCCGCTTAAGGGAGTTGATGTAACCATTGCAGCCGCGCGAATTGCGGAGGCGGATAGGAGCTGGTGGCAGGATCTAACTCCCATAACCAAGCTAGGATGCAGAATTACGCAAGGCAAAAAGTTGGATGCTCTGAAGGAGGTATTTTTCCTAGCTCCTACAGCACCACCTCCTAGTAAGAAGAAATCGTCTAAAAAAACCACGACATCCGCCAGCGTCAAGAAAACAAGCTCAAGTCGCTCACGGAAAAAGAAAGAGGGCTAAAAGGGATCCTCCCCCCACTCCAGAACAAGGCCGGCCTTTAGTACCGCCGTTCCCCCGCCCAAAGACCCACCAGAGCTGCTTTGCCCCAGGGATCCACCTTCACCTCTGCTCGCAGTGCTTCTGGGTTGCGGCGGATCTCTAGTTCCAGAACATCTCCCAGCGCTTCTGGAATGAAAAACTCTTCGATCCCAAACCTAAGCTGCCACCCATCGAACCACCCTTGCAGGACGACCTCCGTAGGTTGCAGCTCCCCGGGCCGGTCGCGGCTGATGCCGATGGCCTGCCAGGGTTGAGAGGGATCCCCGGCAGGAGGGGCCAAGCGCAGGTAGAGGATCCCTGGCTTACCAAGCTCAGGGAACCAACCGGGCAGTTTCTCCAGAGTGGAAAGTTGGGCAACGGTATAGCTCAAGGTTACGTAGCGGCCCCGCAAGGGGTCGTAGGGATCCCGAGGAGCAATTTGCAAGTAGATGGGGGTTCCCGTGGCAAGGGTAAGCGCCTTCCGGGTCGGCACCAGCGCAACCAGGCTTACCTGCAGCAATAGGGCCAACCAAAAGAGGGATCCCTTGGGAGGCCGAGGAGAGGGCGTGTTCATTACAGCACGGTTCTAGGCGGCTTGCTGGAACAAGTTACCCCAAGCTGTGGAGGAAGCTATGCCTGGGGGGATCCTCTTTCAGGGCAGACTTCCCAGCCATAAAGATGCTATCCTAGTTAAGCGTCTTCTCGGCTCAGTAGCTCAGCGGTAGAGCAGGGGACTCATAAGCCCTGGGTCGCGTGTTCAAATCACGCCTGAGCCATCTCTAGCAAGGCTTTGGTTGCAGCCTTTGGAGGACAGGTTGAGCTGGAGCTCTAGCTTTCGCTCTCAGGTTGCAAGAGGCGGCATTTCCAAGGGCGAGCCAAGCCCCTTGAGCTATCCCGATCCCAGATAAAAGCCGAGATCTAGCACCTGCTCAAGTGGGTAGGGACACTCGGCGGGCAGATCCTCTTCCGAGAGCGGCGTTTCTTTCACCACCAACAGGATCCCGTCTTGGTAAGCCTCTGGCAGAGCTGCCAAAAGCTCAGGCTTTAGCTTAATCGGCGGGAAGACCCGCACTGTATGGGTGAAGAGCCAATCAGTGTCGGGATGAAAGCCGTTCGTGCTACAAGTGAGGCGAACAAGTTCA
>NZ_JANSIZ010000031.1:0-30601 GCF_047462315.1 Synechococcus sp. H60.2
ACTTGCACGTAGTGTTTGTAACAAAATACTGGTCAATAAAGTGTATTGGGAAGGGCTAGGCTTTGGCATGATTTGCTGCCTAGAAATTGTGAAGCAATACATCCAGAATCAGTCAGAGGGTGCTATCCATCCCCACCGTATAGACGGTGGGGAATTCCGCACCTTACGTTAAGCTGAGGGGGGCTTTTCTCTCAGGAACCTTGGCCATGCACACCCCATCCCAGATCCTTCGCGAGCGCCTGCGCTTCCACGGTCACAAGTACACTTTTGTCAGCCAGCGTTTGCGCTTTCCCAACGGCACAGAAGGGGAGCGGGAGTACCTCATCCACCCCGGCGGCGTTGTGGCCGTGCCGGTGACTGCCGAAGGCAAGTTTGTCTGCATTCGCCAGTATCGCTTTGCCGTCGCCGCCTACCTTTACGAATTTCCTGCCGGCACCGTCGAGCCGGGAGAACATCCGGATGAAACCATTCGCCGCGAGCTGGAAGAAGAAACCGGCCTGCGCGCCCACCGCTGGGATCCCCTCGGCCAATTTTATCTGTGCCCCGGCTATTCCAGCGAGATCATGTACGCCTACCTGGCGCGGGATCTGGAAGTGCTGGATGCTCCACCGGCCAAGGACGAGGATGAAGACATCGCCGTCGTGGAGTTTTCGCCTGCTGAACTAACGGAAATGGCCCGTTTTGGCCTGGACTTTGATAGCAAATCTATCGCCTGCTTTTGGCGGGCCCAATTGTTTTTAGCGGCAGAAAATGCGGTCGTTGCGAGCAGGGACAAGCCCTAGGCATGGCCACCCCCCTTGGTGGCGAACCTGCGCCTCGCCTAGCCCCCCTTTCCCCAAGGGAGAGGGGCTAGAGGGGATCCTTGTCGCCAATAGGCCTGACCTCTATAGCAAAGTGGCGGCATAGTGGGCAGCCCCTATCAAGCCCACCTGGGCGTTCACCACCACCTGCACCGACAGTTGCTCCAGCAGAGGGCGCATCCGTCCTTTGTCCAAAAAGGAGGGCAAAAACTCTCCCTCTCGCAAGAGGCGCAGGAGCTTGGGCGCGATCCCGCCGGCGATGAACAGGCCCCCACGGGGCAACAGGTGCAGGGCAAAATTGCCGACAGCGGCCCCATACAAGCTGGTAAATAGCCGCAAGCATTCCACCGCCAAGGGATCCCGTCCCTCCAGGGCGGCATTGGCAATTTGGGCTGCCGGGTCGATGGGGCTAGCTTTCTTCTCCCACGCGGCAATTTGGGCCAGCAACTGCTCCTCTCCTTGGCCCCAGCGGCTATCCCGCAGAAATTGATAGATGGCCACGATCCCCTGCCCCGAGACCACCCGTTCGGTGGAGACGCGCCCATGTCGTTGTTGCAGATACCGCAGCAGCTCCCATTCCAAAGGGGTACGTGGAGAAAAATCCACATGCCCCCCCTCGCTGGCATGAACCTGGTAGCCGCCTTCTCCCCACGTGAGGTAGGTCTGCCCCAGGCCTGTGCCTGCCCCGATGACACCGATGGGAGCCTGGGGCTGCCGCTCCCCTGCCTGCAGTGTTTCCAGATCCTGATCTCGCAGGGCAAGCACCCCATACCCCACGGCGCTGAAGTCGTTGATCAAAGCTAGGCGTGGGATCCCCAGCTCTGCCGCCAATTGGCCTGAGTGCAGGCTCCAGGGCAGGTTGGTGATTTTGGCCGTTTGTCCCCCTGGCCACGTGCCCCCCTTCTCTTCCATCACGGGTCCAGCCACAGCAAAACAGGCAGCAACCGGCCGTGGATCTCGCCCCAGCTCCTGCCGCGCCTGGGCCAGAAACTCCAGCACCACCGGCGTGAGGTTGGGATAGCTTTGGCTGGCATAGCGGCAGTGGTAGAGGCTGTGGTCGGGATCTTGGGCATTGAAGAGGCTGAGGCTGGTCTTGGTACCCCCGATATCCCCCGCCAACAGCAACTCCATAGTTTTCTCAGGCAGCGCGTTATTCTCACCCTGACATTTCCGGCAATACCCTGGCAACGCCGGCCCTGCTTGGCCAGGGCGGGAAAGGGCAGGGAAGATGCTATGTTAACTGATGTAAAAGTTTCTAAGATTGCGTTTTGCTTCCTACATCTTGTTCGCCGCCTCTCCAAGAGGAACCTTCCCTGTCCTCCCAGAGCTTAGTTGGACGGGAGCTTCCCCCCTTTTCTCTGCGAAGGCGGCTTCCGTCTTACCATGCCATCGGGGCGGCGGCGGCTGTGCTGGTGTGCCTACCCGTTTTCGTGGAAGCGCCCCTGGTGCGCTATGGCCCTTGGCTGAGCTTGGCGATGACTCTAGGCTGGCTGGGCCTTAGCTTGCGGCTCTACTCGCGGCCCCGCAGCCGCATCTGGGGGGATCTGCTCTACGGCTTCACGCTGACTTGGCTGGCAGGATCCCTCTACTGGGGCTGGCTGCGCTGGGAGCCCCTCTGGCACATGCCGGTGGAAGCTCTGGGGATCCCGATTATCTGGTGGGGGGCACGGCAACGCTTTGCCCGCATCGGCACCTGGTTTTATCTCGGCTCCCTGTGGGGCACAGCAGTGACAGACCTTTACATTCACTCGGTGGGGCTGTTGCCGGAGTGGCGGCAGGCAATGCGGTTTGACCGCCTGGATCAGGCAGCCGTCCCGTTCATGGCTGCGCTCAACAAAATGGCCACCCCTTGGGGGGTAGCTTGGGGCATCGGCTTAAGCCTTCTGCTCCTTGGGGTTGGCCTGTGGGTCATTCAGGGATCCCGTCGCCTGCACCATTGGGCCTTTGCCGGAGCAGTGCTGAATACCCTGTTGGTGGATGGTTTTTTTCTGTGGGGGGCGGCTTCGCTTCGCTGAGCCAGCCACCTCTGCGGTGCTGACTAAGAGAATGGCAGCGCAAGCCCCGGCATTGAGCTCACCTACCGTTCTTTTGGGTTTCTACGTAGCGCTTTGTTGTGGCCAGGTAGCCGCGAAGGAACTGTTCGTTCCAAGTGTAGGTAGCCGACTTCTCAAGTGGGAGCACTCCTACAAGCTAAGAAGAATCCCCTGGCTTACCCCTGCGCGAAAGCAAGCTATGGCAGGGGAGAGAGGGTCAAGGCTAGTGGGTTGACACTCCTCCGACTTTAGTCGGGGGAGTCTTACGCAGTCCACAGACAGACTTGCAAAGGCGCTCTCAAGACGCCCCTAGACGGTTCCTTGGAACCCAGTCTCAAGGTTCCGCTCACTTGTTGACTTACAGCACTGTCCGGGTCTTTCACCGGGGTGGGTACTTACACTGGCGAGCGACTCAAGTCGCTCAAGGACTCCGTCCCGCTAACGCGAACGGGCTTTTCCGCCCCGTACTAAATTAGGGGGCTACCCAGCTGCCCCGCTGTGTCGATGCGTCTGCTTCGGCAAGAGGTGCCGGCTGAGGGAAAAAGTCGATGACCTCCCAGGTCTTGGCATTGGGAGAGGGATGGGCCAATAGCCACCGTTCGGGCAGGGTCTTGGGCTCTGCTTCCTCAGGGGAAGGGGAACTTTGCGCCTTCTGGTGGGCCAGGGTGAGCTGGAAGGGATTCCCCTGGCGGCGGTAGGGGCGGCGGGATCCCGGCGGCTTGACAATTAGGGTGTAGGTGCCGCTGAGGTGGTGGCCTTCCAGTTTCTCTCCTGAGGCCAACAGCAGGGGTTCACGGCGATCCTGACGGATTTGGACATCCTGCACTTCCAGACGGGCTGCCAAGCGGTCGCCGCCCACCAGAGAGGCAACCGCCCCAGCCGGGTGGGAGATCTGGTAGGCCAGCGCCTGCTGCACAACCGGCTTGGGGGGACGGGGGCCACAGCCCCCCAGTAACCCCAACAGTCCAATAGCTAGGAGGCTCATCAGGCAACGCAGGCTATTGCGCAGGGCCTGCCCCCTGTGGCGCCGGCCTCTCTCCAGTTTTGCCATGGCCTCCCCCTGAGCGATCCCTGTTGGCATCGTGGCCAAGCCCCTCAGACGACTGCCACGGTGGGGTGCTGCTTCAAGTACTCGGTATTGACTCCCGACTCGCGGGTGAGAGCCACCAGGCCGGTGCGGGCGATCTCGCGAATGCCGAAGCTGGTCAACATCTTGATAATCGCCACCATTTTGCCCGGATCCCCTGTCACTTCCAAAGTCAAAGACTCTTCCGCCACATCCACAATCCGGGCGCGGAACATCTGCGCCACGTCCATAATGGCGGAGCGGGTTTCGATGCTGGCGTTGACCTTGACGAGCATCAGCTCCCGTTCCACACAGGGGACATGGGTAATGTCGGTTACTTTCAGCACGTCGATCAACTTGTAGAGCTGCTTGGTCATCTGCTCCACATCGTGCTCATCCCCCTGCACCACCATGGTGATGCGGGAGATGCCAGGCCGCTCGGTAGGGCCGACGGTGAGGCTGTCGATGTTGAAGCCGCGACGGGCAAACATGCCGGCGATGCGGGTTAAGACCCCGGGCTGATCCTGCACAAGAGCGCTGAGGGTGTGTTTCACGGCAGCCACAGAAGGAGGTAGGAAAAATCCAAATATCAGTGGAATTGAGATGGCGATAAGCAAATTTTACGCCAGTTTCGCAGCAATGTTCTGACGGAAGCTCTGGGGATCCCTTCGACCTCGCTAGCCCAAGGGTCCGGGATCCCCGTCCGAATCCTGGAGCTGCCGCAAAGATCGATGCGCCTGTTCCTGCAAAACTAGGTTGTGGTGTTGGCGGCTGACCTGCAAGGCGGCTTGCCAACTGGAAATAGCCGTTGCCCTATCTCCCATATTCCCGTAGGCCAGCCCCCGCCCGTACAAGCCGTACTCGTCGGCGGGATCCCCGAGGTTGCCGTCGGCTTCCAAGCGAAAGGCCTGGTCGTAATCGTCGAGGGCAGCTTTGATCTCCCCCAGCTCGTAGAGAAGATTGCCCCTGATGTAGAGAACGTGGGGTTGGCAGGGTTCTGCCTCTAGGCTGCGGCTGAGGTCGGCAATGGCCTCGTCATAGCAATCGGCCCAAGCATAGGCAACGCCCCGCCCGTAGTAATGGGCCGGACAGGGATCCCAGCGGATGGCCTGGGACCAATCGGCCACAGCCGCCTCCCATTCTCCCAGGTAGCCGTACATCGTGGCGCGGCAGGCATAGGCGGGGGCCAAGGTGGGATCCTGACGAATGGCCTCGTCCAGGTGAGTTAGAGCCGAAGGCAGGGATCCCTGTTGCATGAGCAGACTGGCCAGGCGAAGATGGTGGGAGGCGCTGGGATGCAGGCGTACTACCTCGGCCAGCTCGGCTATTGCCCCCTGCAAATCCCCCTGCAACTGAAGAATGAGGCCGCGGTAGAGATAGGGCTCGGGCCGGCGCGGGGCCAACTGGGTGGCCTGGTCGAAGTCCGCCAGCGCCTGGGGAAGGTGGCCGAGTTCGAGGTAAACTTGGCCCCGCAGGAGGTGGGCGTTGGCCAGGCGGGGATCCAGCTGCAGCGCCAGGTTGAGCTGCTCGACAGCCCCTATCAGATCCCGGTTCAGCCACCGTTCGCGACCGCGGTTGTAGGCCAAGATGGCGGGGCGGGTGAAGGCAGAAATGGCTGCCGCACTGGCCAGACCCATCACCGCCGAGAGGCGATCCTGCCGCCAACTGGCCAGGCCCCCCAACAGCAGGGCAGCCGCGACCAACAGGCGCAAACCGGCAGAGTCGTGGGCTTTGAGCATGGCATCAACCCGGAGCCGTTTGAATCTGTTTTTCTGATTCTGCCTGATTGGGCAGCGAGAAACACAGGGGGATAGCTTGGTGGCCCCGCACTGCGGGGCGGAAGAGCCCGAAGACAGCTTTAGTTGCTCTCTCATCGCGCCAGGGAGCCGGAGGCCTTAGCAAGCACCTAGTACTGTGGAAAACCCAACCAGTGCAGAGCGTGGGGGCGTTGCTCAGCAAAGTCAGCAGAACCTCAGGGCTTTACGAACCTAGGGGATCTCTCTTCGTTCAGGCTGGATCGAGATAAGAAGGAAGGGGATCCCTGCTGTTTCCTTATTGGGTGGAATCGGCATTCTAGGCCCAGAGCATCAGCCGCAGCTCATAGGGATCGTGCATATCGGGGTGAAAGGGCAACAAGCGGATGGCCAGCCCCTGTAGGCCGCTGGCCTCGTAGCGAATCTGGCCGGAGAAGATGGCGCGATCCTCCACCGTCTCCACGTAGCGCAGGGGAGTTGCCTGGCCGTTCTGGATCTGGCCGTTGTCGTCCACCGGCCCCTGGTAGGCCTGGACGATCACATCCTGCGGCTGCAGGGATCCTAGCCGCACCTCGACAGTCACCGTGAGGGGATCCCGGGCCATCACCACTTGGTCATCTTGCGCCGAGGGGAGGCCGGCGGCGGAAGCTTTCTTCGGGGTTTCAATCTGGACATTGAGGACCCGAATGTTATACCAGTTCTCCTGCAAATGATTGCGCCAGCGGGTGAACTGGCGAGCCGACTCGAAGTTATCGCGGCGCATGCGGTCGAAGTAGTTACTGAGGGGGATGTAGGCCCGCTCGGCATACTCCAGTACCATGCGCTGCGTGCTGAAACGGGGGCAATTGAGGCAAATTGCCTGCTTCATGCGCTGAATCCAGGCGTGGGGCAGGCCATCGCTGCCGCGCTGGTAGAAGAGAGGGGCAACCTCTTGTTCCAGCAGGTCGTAGAGGGCATTCGACTCCACCTCATCTTGGTAGGCGCGATCCTCGTATTCCTCGCCGCGGCCAATGGGCCAGCCGGTCTGGTAGTAATCGGCCTCATCCCACCAGCCATCCAAAATGCTCAGGTTCTGTCCACCGTTGGCCGCCGCCTTCATGCCACTGGTGCCGCTGGCCTCGCGGGGGCGCAGGGGGGTGTTTAGCCACACATCTACCCCGGCCACCATCAGGCTGGTGACGTACATGTCGTAGTCTTCGATAAATACCAGCCGCTGGCGAAACTCTGGCTGGCGCGACACCTGCACAATTTGCCGGATCAGCTCCTTGCCTGGGTTGTCGCGGGGGTGGGCCTTGCCGGCAAAGATAAACTGCATTGGGTACCGGGGATGGTTGAGCAAGGCCTTGAGCCGTTCCAAGTTGTGAAACAGGAGGGTGGCCCGCTTATAGGTGGCAAAGCGGCGGGCAAAGCCAATCGTGAGCACTTCCGGGTTGAGGGCTTCAGAGGCCCACTGAATTTCCACCGCTGAGGCCGCCCGCTTTTGCAGTTGCTCCACCAGACGCTCGCGGGTGAAGGTGATCAGGCGGGAGCGGCTGCGCTCGTGGGCCCGCCACAGCTCCCCATCCGGGATCCGATCCACTTTCTGCCACAGGGGATCCGAGGGAGGAGCCTCCGCCCAATCTGGCCCCAGGTAGCGGTCGTAGAGGGCTTGGTTCTCCTCCCCTACCCAGGTGCGGGCATGCACCCCGTTGGTGATGGAGGTAATCGGTACTTCCTCCAGCGGGATCCCGGGCCACAGCCGGCTGAACATCTTGCGCGAGACCGCCCCGTGCAGCTTGCTGACGCCGTTGACAAACGAGGCCATGTTGATGGCCAGCACCGCCATGCTGAAGGGGGACTGGAAGTCGCCGGTGTTTTCGCGGCCCAGGGCCAAAAAGCGCTCCCGGCTCAGGCCCATCTGGCTGTAGTAGAAGCCGAGGTAGTAGTCGATTTTGTCGGGCGGGAAGAGGTCAATCCCGGCGGGTACCGGCGTGTGGGTGGTAAACATCTGGCTGGACTTGGCCACCTGCCAGGCCTCTTCAAAGCTCAGCCCCTGCTCCAGCATCAACAGGCGGATGCGCTCCACGGCCAAAAAAGCCGAGTGCCCCTCGTTCATGTGGTAGACGGTGGGATGGATGCCAAGGGCGCGCAAAGCCCGCACGCCGCCGATGCCCAGCATGATCTCCTGGTGGATGCGCACGTCCTGGTCGCCGCCGTACAGCTCATCGGTGATGTCTTGGTCGTACTGGCTGTTGGGCTCGATGTTGGTGTCCAAAAGATACAGAGGCACCCGCCCCACCATCGCCTTCCAGATGCGGGCAAACACCTTGCGCTTGGGGTAGTCCACCTCAATGCGAATCTCGCGGCCCTCCGCATCCCGCTGCAGCTCCAGGGGCATGTTGAAGAAATCGTTCACAGGGTAGCGCTCCTGCTGCCAGCCGTCGGGGTTGAGGTACTGGCGAAAATATCCCTTTTGGTAGAGCAGGCCCACGCCCACTAGCGGCAGGCCTAGGTCGCTGGCTGCCTTGAGGTGATCCCCGGCCAAAACCCCCAGGCCCCCTGAGTAGATGGGCAAACAATCGGCCAGCCCAAACTCGGCTGAAAAATAGGCGTAGCACTCCCCTTCCACCGCTTGGGCCGAGCGATACTTGCGGTACCAGGTGTCTTCCTGCAGGTAGCTCTGGAGCTGTTGGCTGGCCCGTTCCAACTGGGCCAAAAAGCCGGGATCCTCCGCCAGCTCGTCCAGCCGCTCCTGCCGGATCTGCCCCAACAAAGCCACCGGGTTGTGGCCACAGGCATCCCACAGATCCGGATCCATGCGCCGGAACAGGCTGCGGGTTTCCACGTTCCAACTAAAATGCAGGTTATAGGCCAGCAAGCGCAGACTTTCCAGAGCAGCCGGCAGGTAGGGAGTAACCTTAAACGTGCGTAACGGCTTCATAGTTAGGACGCGTGCAGGTCGCCACTGCCAAGCTACCCTGACCTCGGCGGGAGAGCACAGTTTTTTACAGCTTCTTTCGAGTTGAAGGCCGGGATCCTGCCTAGGTACCACCTGCCACCTCCAGGGAACCAAGGCATAGCGCATTCCTTGTTACATATGGATCTAACTGCACCCCTGGCCGACACCATTGCTGCCATTGCCACCGCTGTGGTGCCCGAGCAGGGCAGCATTGGCATTGTACGCCTTTCCGGCTCGCGGGCTTTGGCCATTGCCCAGGCCATCTTTACCCCCGCCCGCCGCAACGCTACCTGGGAGAGCCATCGCCTCCTCTACGGCTGGATCCACGATGAGAAGGGCCAGCGGTTGGACGAGGCCCTAGCCGTCTGGATGCAGGCCCCCCGCTCCTATACCCGCGAGGACGTGGTGGAGCTGCATTGTCACGGCGGCATCATGGTGGTTCAGGCCACGCTGCAGCAGTGCCTGCGCCAAGGGGCACGGCTGGCGCAGCCGGGGGAGTTCAGCCTGCGCGCTTTCTTGAACGGACGCATCGACCTCACCCAGGCCGAAAGTGTGGCCGATCTGGTGGCGGCCCGCTCCCCCCAGGCAGCCCAGATGGCGCTGGCGGGGCTGCAGGGCAAATTGGGACAGTCCATCCGCGCCCTGCGCCAGGAGCTGCTGGGCTTATTGGCCGAGATCGAGGCGCGCATCGACTTTGAAGAGGATCTGCCCCCTCTGAATGTCCCGGCTTGGCAGGCCCGGCTGCAAGCCATCCAGGCCCAGATGCAGGCCCTGCTGGCTACCGTCGAGCGGGGGCAACTGCTGCGCACCGGCGTGAAGGTGGCCATCGTCGGGCGGCCCAATGTCGGCAAGTCCAGCCTGCTCAACGCCTGGTCGGGCCAAGACCGCGCCATCGTCACCGACCTGCCCGGCACCACCCGCGACGTGGTGGAATCCCAGTTGGTGGTGAGAGGGATCCCCGTCCAGCTTTTGGATACTGCCGGCATTCGCGCCACCGACGATCCCGTGGAACGTCTGGGGGTGGAGCGTTCCCAACGCCTAGCCCAAGCTGCCGATGTGCTGCTGCTGGTCATCGACGCCCAGGCCGGCTGGACGGACGCCGACGCCGCCATCTACGAGTCCATTCGCCACCGCCCCCTCATCTTGGTCATCAACAAAACCGACCTTGCCCCCCCCGACGGGATCCCCCTCCCCGCCGAGATCGCTTACCGTGTCGCTGCCGTTGCCGCCCAAGGCCAAGGGATCCCGGAGCTGGAAGAGGCCTTGGAGCAGCTTGTTACCCAGGGGCGGCCCCAGCCCAACCTGGAGGTGAGCCTTAACCAGCGCCAGGCCGCCGCTCTCCGCCAGGCCCAAGCCAGCCTGGAACAGGTGATCCAGGCTATGCAGGCGCAGCTCCCCCTCGATTTCTGGAGCATCGACCTGCGGAGCGCCCTGCACGCCCTTGGCCAAATCACCGGCGAGGAGATCTCCGAAGCGGTGCTGGATCAGATCTTCAGCCGCTTCTGCATTGGCAAGTAAGTGCTTACTAACTCATACTCACTCTGAGTTTGTGTTAGTATGGGCTCAGTCGGGAATCGGCAGGCCGAGGGCCGCAGCGGATCCCGGATAATGGAAACACAACTTGGGAGGTTGGCTATGGTTACCGCCGCAAAAACCCGTCTCTACTCCACCCAGATCGACTTGCCGGCCGAGACCCGTGCGCAACTGGTGGAGTTGCTCAACCAGTCCTTGGCCGACACGCTGGATCTGAAAACCCAGGTGAAGCAGGCCCATTGGAACGTCAAAGGCATGAACTTCATCGCCCTGCACGAGATGTTCGACACCTTTGCCGGCACCCTGGAGAACTACGTAGACATGCTGGCGGAGCGGGTTACGGCTTTGGGGGGCATTGCCCGCGGTACCGCTCGCATCGTCGCCCAAACCTCGAGCTTGCCTGAATACGACCTAACGGCTGAGGAAGGTCGGGCTCACCTGCAGGCTTTGGCGGCCCGCTACGGCCAGTATGCGGCTGCTGTCCGCCGCAACATCGACCGCACCACCGAGCTGGGGGATGCCGATACCGCCGACCTGTTTACCGAGATCTCGCGCCAGATCGACAAAGATCTCTGGTTCATCGAGGCTCACCTGCAGGCGTAACGCTGGCGAGGCAAATCTAAGGCAAGCGGGATAGGCAAAATGGGCGTCAACGCTCCCCTCCTTTACTTGGTGGCTTTGACCAGTATCCTCAGCGTGGTGGGCTACTTCGTCCTGCGTGAGGTGCTGCGGGTGCGGGCCCAGGAAAAAGTCATCCGCGAGCTGCAGCCCCGCCTGAGCAAAGGCAAGGGATCCCCACAGGAGCACTATGAGCTGGGCAGCGTCTATCTGCAGAAGCGCCTCTACGACCAGGCCATCCTCCAGCTCAAAAAAGCTCTAGAGGTGGCCGGGGAGAACATTCCCCCTGTCTGCAACGCCCTTGGCTTTGCCTACTTCAGCCAGGGGCAGTACGACCTGGCCATCCGCTACTACAAAGACGCAGTAGCAGCGGATCCCGGCTATGTGACCGCTTGGAACAACCTGGCCCATGCCTACGAGAAGAAAAATCTCTACGGCCCCGGCCTAGAGGCCTACGAGACGGTGCTGAAACTGGATCCAAAGAATGCCATTGCCAAGCGCCGCGCCGGATCCCTGCGCAGACGTTTGCAGCCCAGCCCCCGCGGCTGACCACGTTTTATCTGTATAGATGTCTGTGCAGATATGTATAAATACTTATGGCAGCTTGCCTATCGATTTTAAGATTACAACATCATAAACATTGGTGAGTGACTCAAGTCACCCGAAGGCTTTTCCGCGTTGCCGGGGCTGGTATTATGTCTTAAAAAACGAGAGGCCATTTCATGGATGCACAATCGGTGGCACCTGTGGTTCTGGTAATCCTGGATGGCTGGGGTTATCGCGAGGCCCCTGATGGCAACGCTGTCCTGGCCGCCCGAACCCCTGTTGTGGATAGCCTATGGGCTACCTACCCCCATACTCTGCTGCAAGCTTCGGGGCGAGCCGTGGGCCTGCCGTCAGGGCAAATGGGCAACTCAGAAGTGGGACACCTGACCCTCGGGGCGGGGCGGGTGGTGCCGCAGGAGTTGGTGCGTATCAGCGACGCCATCGAGACGGGATCCCTCTTCCAGGAACCCCTCTTGGTGGAGGTTTGTCATCGGCTCAAGGAGCAGGGGGGCCGTTTTCATTTCATTGGTCTCTGCTCTGAGGGGGGGGTTCACTCCCACATCGACCATCTCTACGGCTTGCTGAAACTAGCGGCCCAGGCGCGGATCCCTGCCTATGTCCACGCCATCACCGATGGCCGCGATACCTTGCCTCGCGACGGGGCCAGGGTTCTGGCCGCCCTGGAAAAAGAGCTGCAATGGCTGGGCAATGGCGTCATTGCCACCCTGAGCGGCCGCTACTACGCCATGGATCGGGATCGCCGTTGGGAGCGCACCCAAAAAGCCTACGAGATCATGACAGAAGATGGCCCTGGCTGTGGCCGTAGTGCCGCCGAGGTGATGGAAGCTTTCTATGCCCAGGATCTCACGGACGAGTTCATCCCACCCACTCGCCTGGCTCCGGGGGCGGTGCAGCCGGGAGATGCAGTCATCTTCTTCAACTTCCGCCCGGATCGCGCCCGCCAGCTTACCCAAGCCTTCGTCTGCCCCGACTTTTCCGGTTTCCAGCGCCGTCTGATTCCGGATCTCGCCTTCATCACCATGACGCAATACGATCCGACCTTGCCGGTGCAGGTGCTCTTTAAGCCCCAGAACCTGGATCACCTGCTGGGCCAAGTGGTGAGCGAGGCCGGCCTCAAGCAATTGCGCATTGCCGAGACGGAAAAGTACGCCCACGTCACCTACTTCTTCAACGGCGGTATCGAGCAGCCCTTTCCCGGCGAAGATCGCATCTTGGTGCCAAGCCCGCTGGTGGCCACCTATGACCAAGCGCCGGAGATGTCGGCGGTGGAGGTGACCGACAAGGCAATAGAAGCTATCGCCCGCCGCGAATACAGCCTCGTGGTACTCAACTACGCCAACCCCGACATGGTGGGCCACACCGGCAACTTCGAGGCCACCGTGCGGGCGCTGGAGACGGTGGATCGCTGCCTGGGCCGTCTGCTGGCGGCGGTGGCGGATGCGGGGGGTACCACCTTAATCTTGGCGGATCACGGGAATGCGGAGCTGATGTGGGACGAGCAGGGCAACCCCTGGACCGCCCACACCACCAACCCCGTGCCCTGCATTCTGGTGGAGGGGGAAAAGCGCAAGATCCCTGGTCGCGGTGGCGATGTCAAGCTGCGCTCTGGCGGCACCCTGGCCGATGTCGGCCCCACCCTGCTCGAGATCCTAGGCCTACCTCAGCCGCCAGAGATGACAGGGCAATCTCTTCTGCAGCCGGCAGAATACACCATCCTGCAGCGCCAGCCCAGTCCAGTAGGGCGCTGAGACCGGGAATTGCTCACTCGGCCACTAGGATCCCTGCCTGGGCCAGCCAAGCCTTCAGCTCCTCCCAGTTGCGGTAGAGGGCCAAAACCTGCGAGCGCTCAGGGTGATAAGGGGCGCTCAGGCGCTCCAGCTGCAAAAAGCGAGCCTGGGGGGGGATCACCGCCACTTCCGGATCGGGGGGCGTGGCCCGCCGCAGGGAGCTGCTGTAGCCGCGGTAGATTAGCACCAAATCAGCTTCTCCCTCGCTTTCTACCTCCACCCGCAGCACTTCCTGGGGATGAGCCTGGCTGTAGCGCTCCAAAGCCAGCGGCCAGGGCAGAGCACTCATGCCAGCTCCCCCTTGTCTGCACCGGGCCGCAGCCGCCAGACAAAGTAAACGCTGTAGAGCAGGTAGGCCACCAAGCCCCAAGCCCCCACGCTCCCCAGCAGCTCCGGCGGCACATTGGGATGGAAAATCTCTCGAAACCCCAGCGGCGGCTCAAACCAAGCTCGACACTCTGACGACAGAGAAGCCCGGAAGGCACAAGGCACGAAGGCTCCCGAAAAGAGGATCCCGGCCCCCATGTAACCGGTTACAGCCCACCGCCAGAGCAAAAAAGCTCGTGCCGCCCAGCTTCTCGACTGCCTGAGAGCAGTGCTCCAATCCTGCCAGAACCACAGGCAGACCGGGATCAAGAGCCGCGCCATCGCCCCGCTCAAGAAGCTGATGGGCAGGCCACCAATCATCAAATACACCGTCACCGCCAAGAGGCTGGACACCCGCCAGTAAACGATCAAGAGCTGAATCAGAGGACGTAACCCCACCGCAAAAGCCCAAATTAGGAGAGCCAACGGCAGCAGCACCGTCAGCGCCACGGCCAAGCTGTAGTCCACCCAGATTGCCTTGACCAGCCAACTCACGGGGATCGTCCTCGCCCTTTGTTCTCACTGCCCCATAGTATATAGAGCGGCAGGGTCGGCGGGATCCACCTCAAAACAACAGGAGGTAACAGAACATTGCAGCTTCTCGGCCACCCCAGGCAAAACTTTACATCCGAGGGCTTTCAGAAAGTTTTCCATTTTTGCCGTTGTCAATCCGTGAAGGTGGTAGATTCTTAAAGGAACATCTCCGTCTGTCGAAGGGCTAGTTGTCTTTCGAGGCGATAGTTGCAAGGTTCCATCCCGTCCTGGCCCGGCCCAACTCGTTAAGTATTGTTACTTAGTCGTGTTATTTTGGGTTAAGGCCAGATCCTCAGAGGTGGTGACCTCACTCCCATGGCACGTTCTTCCCGACTCCTCTCCCACAGTCCTGCCCGTTGGAAGGCGACCCCGTGGAAGCCCAAGCCTTTGCCGCCCCTAGAGGAGGCGCCGTCTCCGCCCCAGCAGAAGGCGGGTCTGGACTGCCAGAGTGCGTCGCAGCCGTCGCTTGCCCCGGGCAAAGCGGGTTTGGGGGAGAAGGCGACCACGGCAGGCAGGAGCTATGAAGCGCTGCAGCTATGGTTGGCGCTGGTCACCCTGGGGGTGAGCCTAGCCATTGCGGTGGGAGTGGCTTTGGTTTACTCACTGGCGGTGGCTGCCAACTATTTGCTGGGGGCAATCGTTGGCGTAGTCTATCTGCGCATGCTGGGCCGCGGCGTCGCGGAACTGGGCAAAAGTCGCAGCCGGCTCGGCGTGACGCGCTTGGCTTTGTTTGTCGGGTTGATCGTCCTGGCCACCCAGGTGAAGTCTTTGCAGGTTTTGCCCATTTTCTTGGGGTTCATGACCTATAAGGTCACCCTGCTGATTTATCTTGTTCAGACCTTGACCCGTTCGTCTTCTTCTGTGTGATGCTCATGAATCTGTTCTTCTCCTCTCCTCCTCTGCTAGCAGAACTTGAGGTCGGCCATCACCTCTATTGGCACCTGGGCAAATTCACCGTTCACGGGCAAGTTTTGATTGCCAGTTGGATTGCCATCGCCCTGATCTTGACCGTGGTGCTGTTGGGGACTCGTCAACTGCAGCGGGAGCCCGCTGGTCTGCAAAACTTTATCGAGTACACCCTGGAGTTTGTCCAAAGCATTGCCCGTGCCCAGATTGGTGAGAAAAACTTCCGGCCCTGGGTGCCCTATGTTGGCACCTTGTTCTTGTTCATCTTTGTCTCCAACTGGATGGGCAACCTCTTCCCCTGGAAGCTAATTCCCCTGCCGGAAGGAGAGCTGGCCTCTCCCACCAACGACATCAACACCACCGCCGGCTTAGCGCTGCTCACCAGTGTCATGTATTTTGTAGCCGGCATTAGCAAGCGTGGGCTGGCTTACTTTAAGAAGTACATCGAGCCCACGCCAGTTCTGTTGCCCATCAATGTCCTGGAAGATTTCACCAAGCCTCTCTCGCTGAGCTTCCGTCTGTTCGGCAACATCTTGGCAGAGGAGCTGGTGATCGCGGTGTTGGTGTTGCTGGTGCCGTTGTTGATCCCGGTGCCGGTGATGATCCTATTTCTATTTACGGGGGCCATTCAGGCTTTGATCTTCTCCACCCTCTCAGCCGCTTACATTGGAGAGGCGCTGGAAGGTCACGGGGGAGGGGATCACCACGATTGACCCAGGAGTTGGGCCAACCGCCGAGTTCAGGGCCCAGCTCTCAAAATCTCTCCAATGGGTCGTCGCAAGGGATCCCTTCTCTGGTAAGGTTTGTTGGGGCCGAGAGGCCACCGACAAAGAGGCGATCGGTTCGGCTACTCAGGCCAGATCACCTCAAAGTCAAAAGGCGCTGTTGCCAACAATTTGTTTTGTACTGACAAGGAGCATCTCACTATGGATCCGTTAACCTCTGCTGCTTCTGTGTTGTCTGCTGCTCTGGCGATTGGCCTGGGATCCCTGGGCCCGGGGCTGGGCCAGGGGAATGCTGCCGCCGCCGCTATGGAAGGGCTGGCCCGTCAGCCGGAAGCAGAAGACAAAATCCGCGGCAACCTGTTGGTTAGCCTGGCCTTCATGGAAGCGCTGACCATTTATGGCCTGGTGGTGGCGCTGGTGCTCTTGTTCGCCAACCCCTTCGCTTAATGCCTTCTGGGGGCGGCCCAGGCCGAGAGCTGGGGTCTTGCCCCCTTTCTTGCTCGATCTCAGATCCCGTTTCTGGTGGTGGAGCCCATGATCTGTTCAACCCTGTTGGCCGTCGAAGTGGCTGAGAAAAATGGCCTCTTCGATCTGGATGCCACCTTGCCCATCATTGCCGTCCAATTTTTGCTGCTGGTGGCCGTGCTCAACTCCCTCTTTTACGAGCCGGTTACTCGGGTCATCGACAGCCGCAACGACTACATCCGCGCCACCCATGCGGAGGCCCAGGAGCGGTTGGACAAGGCGATGGCTCTGACCCGCCAGTACGAGGCTGAGATCGGCAAGGCCCGCCTACAGGCGCAGCAGGTGATCGCCGAGGCGGAAGCGGCTGCAGCCCGCATCCGTGCGGAGAAGCTAGCGGCGGCACAGGCGGAGATGCAAGCCAAGTTGGAAGCGGCGCGGCTGCAGATCGAGCAAGAGAAACAGGCGGCCCTCCAACAATTGCAGCAGCAAGTAGATACCATTGCTGCCCAGATCACCGAGAAGCTGTTGGGCAGCGCCCGTTAAGTAGCCGGTTGAACATTCCTTGGGAGTAGCGCGTGATGCTGGTGTGGAGCCTGGTGCCCGCTTGGCTTTTGGCCGTGGCCGAGCCGGTTACGGAAGCCACTGAGGGTTCTGCAGAAAAGGGGATCCTGGATGCGATTCTGGAAAGCAACTTAATCAACATCGCCATTATCCTCACCTTGCTGTACATTTTGGGGCGCCGGGTGGTGGGGGAAGCTCTGGCCAAGCGGCGAGAAGGTATCCTCGAGGAGCTGCGCCAGGCGGAGCAGCGCAAGCAGGAGGCGATCGAGAGGCTGGCGGAGGAACAACAAAAGCTGGCGCAGGCTCAGCAGGAGGCGGAGCGCATTCGCAAACAGGCGGAGGCCAACGCGGAAGCCCGCCGGCAGGAGCTGTTGCAGCAGGCGGAGCGGGAGATCGAGCGGCTGCGCGCCAACGCCGAAAGGGACCTCTCTGCCGAACAAGAGCAAATTGTCCAGGAGCTGCGCCGCCAGATCGTGCGCCAAGCCCTGCGCAAGGTGGAGCAGGAGCTGCCGCAGCACCTCAACGAGCAGGTTCACCAGCGCCTGATTGAACAAGGGATCCAGATGATTGCCCGCTAAGGAGGAGGAAGGGAAAAGCATGATCAGCCGCACCATGGCCGCCAAGGTGGTCGATCCCTACGCCGAAGCCCTGGTTTCTCTTGCCTCTGCTCAGGGGCTAATGGATACCTTTGAGGCCGACATCCGTTTCATGGCCGCGGTTCTGCAGGCCACGCCGGAGCTGGGCCAATTCCTCGCCAGCCCCCTGATCAAGGCGGAAGTCAAGAAAAACCTGCTGCAGCAGGTGTTTGCCGACCAGATCCACCCCCTGCTGCTGAATGCTCTTAAGCTGTTGAGCGACCGTCGCCGTATCATGTTCCTCGAGGCCGTCTGCCGGCGGTTCTTGGAGCTGCAGCGGAAGCTCCAAAATATCGTCCTGGCCGAGGTGACCACGGCGGTACCCCTGACGGAAGCGCAACAGCAGTCGATTCGCGAGCGGGTAAGAGACTTCACGCAGGCCAGGGGTGTGGAGCTCCAGATTGCCCAAGATCCCACACTGCTGGGTGGGGTGATCATCAAGATCGGCTCCCAGGTGATCGACCTCAGCTTGCGCGGCCAGTTGCGTCGGCTGGCGCTGCAGTTGGCCTAAATTGGCCCAGCGTTTTCCTTAATAATTTTGGATCCCTTCCTATTCCGTTGAGAGGACTGCTATGCCTACGATTCGCCCAGACGAGATCAGTACCATCATCAAGCAGCAGATCGAACAGTATAACCAGGAGATGCAGATCTCCAATGTCGGTACCGTCCTGCAGGTGGGAGACGGCATTGCCCGCATCTACGGCCTGGAGAAGGTGATGGCCAGCGAGCTGCTGGAGTTCGAAGATGGCACTGTGGGCATTGCCCTCAACCTGGAGGAAGACAACGTCGGCGCGGTGCTGATTGGCTCCGGGCGCAACATCCAAGAGGGATCCACCGTCAAAGCCACGGGCAGAATTGCCAGCATCCCGGTGGGCGAAGCCCTGCTGGGCCGCGTGGTGGATCCCCTGTGCAACCCCATCGACGGCAAAGGGCCGATTCACTGCACCGAGACGCGCCTCATTGAGTCCCCGGCCCCCGGCATTATCGATCGCCGCTCCGTGTACGAGCCCCTGCAAACCGGCATCACCGCCATTGACGCTCTAATCCCCATCGGGCGGGGGCAGCGGGAGCTGATCATCGGCGACCGCCAAACCGGCAAGACCACCGTTGCCGTGGACACGATCCTGAACCAGAAAGGGCAGGATGTGATCTGCATCTACGTAGCCATTGGCCAGAAGCAGAGCACCATCGCCCAGGTGGTGGGCGTTCTAACTGAGCGAGGGGCAATGGACTACAGCATTGTGGTGGCTGCCGGCGCTGACAGCCCGGCCCCGCTGCAGTGGTTGGCCCCCTATTGTGGCGCCACCATTGCCGAGTACTTTATGTACCAGGGTAAGCACACTTTGGTGGTCTACGACGACCTCTCCAAGCAGGCGGTGGCCTACCGGCAGATGTCGCTGCTGTTGCGGCGTCCGCCCGGTCGGGAAGCCTACCCAGGGGATGTATTCTATCTGCACTCGCGGTTGCTGGAGCGGGCGGCCAAGCTGAACAGCCGGCTGGGCGAGGGATCCATGACGGCGCTGCCGATTGTGGAAACCCAGGCCAACGACGTGTCGGCCTATATTCCCACCAACGTTATCTCCATCACCGATGGGCAGATCTTCTTGGAGTCGGATCTGTTCAACGCCGGTATTCGCCCCGCCATCAACGTTGGCATCTCTGTCAGCCGCGTCGGCTCGGCGGCCCAGACCAAGGCGATGAAGAAAGTGGCCGGCTCGATCAAGGTGGAACTGGCGCAATATCGGGATCTGGAAGCCTTTGCCCAATTTGCCTCTGATCTGGACGAGGCCACCCAGAAGCAATTGGCCCGCGGCCAACGGCTGCAGGAGATCCTCAAGCAGCCGCAATATTCGCCCCTGTCTTTGGATCAGCAGGTGGCGATTATCTACGCCGGGACGCGGGGGTATTTGGACGACATTCCGGTGGAGAAAGTCTCCAGCTTCAAGCAGGGCCTGCTGTCCTACTTGGGCACCACCCATCCCAAGTATGGCGAGATCGTCCTCTCCACCAAGCAACTCACTGAAGAGGCGGAAGAGATCTTGAAAACCGCCATCACGGAGTTCAAACAGAGCTTCCTGGCCAAGGCGGCTTAGTTGCCGGGGATCCCTGCTTTGGGGATCCCCATCCAGTAACCACAGCAGAGGGGATCGGTTATGGCAAACCTAAAGCGGATTCGCGATCGCATCAAGGCGGTGAAAAATACCCGCAAGATTACAGAGGCCATGCGCCTGGTGGCGGCAGCGCGGGTGCGACGGGCCCAGGAGCAGGTGATGGCCACCCGTCCCTTTGCCGACCGCCTAGCCCAGGTTTTCTATCGGCTGCAAACGCGGTTGCGGCTGGAAAATGTCGAGTTGCCTCTGCTGAAGCAGCGGCCCATTGAAACGGTGGGCCTGTTGGTGGTGGCTGGGGATCGGGGCCTGTGCGGTGCTTACAATGCCAACGTTATCAAGCGTACCGAGGAGCGGGTGCGCGAGCTGCAGCAGACGGGGCTGCAGGTGCAGCTTTACCTGGTGGGCCGCAAGGTGGTGCAGTATTTTCAGCGCCGCTCCGCTCCCATTGCCAAGACCTACGTGAACTTGTCGCAGATTCCTACGGCGGCGGAAGCTGCGCAAATAGGGGATCAGCTCCTCTCCGCTTTCCTGTCCGAGAAAGTAGACAAGGTGGAGCTGATCTACACCCGCTTTGTCTCGCTGATCAGCTCCCGTCCGGTGGTGCAATCGCTGCTACCTCTGGATCCCACGCGCCTGGCTGCCCGCGACGACGAGATTTTTAACCTGCTGGTGCGGGGGGGAGAGTTCACGGTCGAGCGCAGCAAGATCGTTGCTCCTGTCTCAGCCCCGCCGCCAGACATGATCTTCGAGCAGGATCCGGTGCAGATTTTGGACGCGCTGCTGCCGCTGTACTTGAACAACCAGTTGTTGCGGGCTTTGCAGGAAGCAGCGGCCAGCGAGTTGGCGGCCCGCATGACGGCCATGAACAATGCCAGCGACAACGCCAGCGAACTCATCCGCACACTGGGCCTTGCCTACAACAAAGCTCGGCAGGCGGCTATCACGCAGGAGATCCTGGAGGTAGTTGCCGGAGCTGAGGCCCTATGAACTTCTCTCCCACCCTCACCCCCAACCCCTCTCCCTCTGGGAGAGGGGAGTTAGGGAAGGACGTAGGGAGACGTTTTATTTGAGGAGCCTAGATTGCGTCGCTGGGCTATCTGGGCGTTGAGCAGGATCACCGGCAAAATCCCCACCAGGACAATCGCCAAGGCGGGGGCGCCGGCCTCGGCCAGGCGTTCGTCGGCAGCCATGCGGTAGGTGTGGACGGCCAAGGTATCCAAGTTAAAGGGCCGCAACACCATCGTGGCCGGCAGCTCCTTCATCACATCTACAAACACCAGCAGCATCGCTCCCAGGATCCCGCCTCCCATCAGGGGCAGGTGCACCCGCCACAGGGTGCCCAGGGATCCCTGCCCCAAGCTGCGGGCTGCCTCATCCAGACTGGGAGGAATGCGCGCTAGCGTCGCCTCGACGGTGGACAGAGCCACCGCCAAAAAGCGCACCAGATAGCCAAACACCAACGCTAAAATAGTGCCGCTGATTACCAGACCGGGCGGCTGTTGAAAGAGCGCCTGCCGCAAGTAGCTCAGCAGTTGATCCAGTTGCCCCAGGGGAATCAGAACTCCTACTGCAATCACCACGCCCGGTAGCGCGTAGCCCAGGGAAGATAGCCGCACCGCCAGCCGCAGGCCCCAGGCCCGCTGTAGCCGCAAACCGTACAGCACCACCACCGCCACCGAAACGGCAATCACTGCTGTGAGCGTGGCCAGGAGGAAGCTGTTCTGGGCGTAGCTCCAAAAGCGGCGGCCCAACTCCCCCTGGCGCAGGGTCATATGGAGCAGGATCAGGGCAGGGATAACGAAGCCCAGCCCAATCGGGATCCCACAGGCCAGCCACGCTCCCACCCCCCGGATCCCGTGCAAGGGATAACGACTTGGGTTTGGCTTGAATCCTTGGCGATAGTAGCGCGCCCGCCGGCGGGAAAACTGCTCCAGGGCCATCAGTAGCAACACCAACAGCAAAAGCAGCGCTGAAAGCTGAGCTGCTGCCACAGGATTGCCCAGAGCTGTCCAGGTGCGGTAGATGCCGGTAGTAAAGGTATCGACCCCAAAATAGCTGACGGTGCCGAAATCGTTCAGGGTCTCCATCAAAGCCAGCAGACAGCCGGCCACGATCCCCGGCCGGGCCAAGGGCAAGGCCACCCGGAAAAAGCTGGCCCAGGGTCCGTAGCCCAAGGAGCGGCTCACCTCCAAACAGGCCACCGACTGTTCCTGGAAGGCCAGCCGTGCCGAGAGATACACATAGGGGTAGAGAGTGAGGACGAGCAGCAGGATCGCCCCCCACAAGGAGCGAATGTTGGGGAACCAGTAGTCGCCGATCCCCCAGCCGGTAACCCGCCGCAGCCAGGTCTGGAAGCCGCCGGTTACTTGCAAAAAGTCAGTGTAAGCGTAGGCCAACACATAAGTAGGAGTCGCCAGGGGCAACACCAGCATCCACTCTAGCCAGGCCCGCCCCCAGAATTCGCACATTGTCACCAGCCAGGCAGTGCCGCTGCCCACCAGGATGACTCCCAGCGCCACCCCCACCATCATCAGCAGGCTGTTGCGCACGTACAGCCCCAAGACCGTGTCGGTCAAGTGCTCCCAAACCTGCCGCTCATCAGCAAAAAGGCTGAGGAGAACCGTCAGAGTGGGAATCAAAATTAAGCCCGTCAGGGCTAAGGTCAGCAACGTCCAACCGCTGAACCAGCGCGTCCAAGCTCTCTTGAGAGAATGGTCAAAGTGTTTACCCAGACTTAGCCAAGCTAACTTTTCCATCAATTGCAGCTGAAATCCCTGAGAGCTGGCAAAAACTTTTTCTTCACCGTACTGTTTCCCAATTGTCAGGCAAATCTTAGGAAAAAACAAAGAAGCCAAGTCTCAAGACTCAAACTTGGGACTTGATCCTGCTTTGGGGCTGCAACCGGGGAGCCAAGAAGAAAGCTCTTGGCAGCCCCGGCGCTTTTCATCGCCAACCGGCCCGATCCATCACTTTCAGGGCATCGGGGGTAACGCGGCCAATGCTGGCGGCGTTGATCGTGTCTTCCTTGAAGGTGCCAAGGCTGGCCACCACCGAGTCGATCTCCGCCCCCGGCAGCACCGGGTATTCGTTGTTGCTCTGGGCAAAGATGGCCTGCGCCTCTGGGCCGGAGAGGAACTCCAGAAACTGGATGGCGGCCTCTTTGTTGGGAGCTGTTTTCAAAATTCCGGCGCCGCTGATGTTGACGTGGGTGCCGCGATCCTGTTGGTTGGGAAAGAAGACGCCGATTTTCTCCGCTACGGCGCGATCTTCGGGATTGTCGGATTTGATCAAACGCGCCAGGTAGTAGGTGTTGGCTAGGGCCACATCCCCCACGCCAGCAGCCACGGCTTTGATTTGATCAATGTCTCCCCCTTCCGGCGGGCGGGCAAAGTTGGCCACCAAGCCGCGGGCCCACTGTTCGGTTTCTGGGATCCCGTGCGCCAAGATGATGGAAGCCGTCAGCGATTGGCTGTACACATTGCTGGAGGAGCGGGTGAGCACCTTGCCCCGCCACTTGGGGTTGGCCAGATCTTCGTAGGTGGAGAGCTCCTTGGGATCCACCTTGTCTTTGTTGTACATGATCACCCGCGCCCGCTTGGTTAGGCCAAACCAGTAGCCTTCCGGATCCCGCAGCGATTCCGGGATGTTCTTAGAGAGCGTCTCGGACTGGATGGGCTGAAACAGGCCTTCGTTCTGGGCGCGCCACAGCCGGGCCACATCCACCGTCATGAAGATATCAGCAGGGCTGTTGGCTCCCTCGCTGCGGATACGTTGGGCAATCTCATCGGCGTTGCCCTGCACCCAATTGACGGTAATGCCCGTTTTCTGTTTGAAAAGTTCGTACAATTTCTCATCAGTGCTGTAGTGCCGAGAGGTGTAGAGGTTCACCTCCCGGTTGGCACCGCGGGCCGGACGCCCCAGCAAGCCTGCCGCCAAGGCTACAGAGCCCAGCGCGGCTCCGCTGACCAATTGCCGTCGCGATAAGCGCATACCCAACTCCTAAACTCAAAAACATTTCAAGAAAGGCTGCTGCATTGACCCAGTCAGCAATGCCTTTACCCGAGAAAGCACTTGAAAACCCCCTCCCTGAAATCAGGGCAGTTCCCTCAAATGCCGGCCTTTTGACCCTTCTCTAGGCCAAGCTTATTGAGATTTTTACTCAAGAACTTGGCGCTGGGGCAATGATAGAGGATCCTAAGTACCGAGTCAAGCTGTTGGGAGTCGTTCTCATCTTTGAACCGTTTGGCCCAAGATCCGCCAACTCTCGCTGGAAACAAGAGCCAAGGTCGCTTCTCATCGCGGCTGGCCGGGCAAGGGGATCCCTTACCGGAATATTTTGGGTAGGGCGGGGTTCTAGACCTGCCTTGGGTATAAAGGGAGCAGGGTAGGTAGTGGAGTATGGTGGGATCCCTTTCTCATCAATGGCTGGATGAGCAACTGCAGGACAATGGCCGGGATCCGGGTGTTTTCATCCTGGTCTGTGGCTACAACGACTTGGCAGCGTTGACGCTGCAGATTCTGGAAGACTTTGGACAGCGCGCGGTGGTGGTGGCTCCCGGCCCGCGGCCTTCTTTATTAAAAGAGCAGTGGCAATACCTAGAGGGGGATCCCCATCAGCCGGAGGTGTTGCGCCGGGCTGGGATCGAGCAGATCAAGGTGGCATTGCTTGTGGAGGACAACGACCAAGCCAACTTCGAGCTGGCTCTCTTGATTCGGGATCTCAACCCGCAGGTGCGCATTGTCTCTCGTCTGTTTAACACCGGCCTTGCCCGCTACCTGGACTCGATTTTGCCGCAGCATTTTTCCCTGTCGGTGGCTGCCTTGGCTGCGCCGGCCTTTGCTCTGAAAGCTGTCTCGGACGAATTTGTCGGCTACTTCGAGTTGCCCCAGTTAGAGGCTCAGCCGGCCACGCTGCCGCCGGAGCTGGCGAATCCGCTTTATTTTGGCGCTCCCCAAGAGACCACCCTCTGGAACGTGGTGGAGCTGACCATCGGCTACAACTCCCGTCTGCTGCACATGCCCCTCTCGGAACTGGAGGAAACCTTTCGGGCGCGGGTGCTGTTTCACTACCCGGTGGGCGGGCTGTCCGACTTTTCCGAGTCTCGGGTTTTCGACGATTTCGACCACGAGGCAGAGCTGCTGGAGGGGGATCGCATTTTGGTGATCTGCGACCCCAGATCCTATCTGCACCTGTTGGAGCGCAACGGGCGGCGCGGCTCTTCGCGGGCACAACGCTGGGCCAGCGGACAGGTGCAAGACAAACGACAACAACAGCGAGGTAACTCGTTCAGGCAGCTCCTATCTTGGCTGCGCAGAAGCCTGCAGGGACTGCTGCAGGTCAAGCCCATCGTGCGCACCCTCACCTTCACCTTGGGAGCCATGCTGGTGCTGGGGATCCTTAACTTTAGAGCTATCGGTAAATCCGTGGTTGACGGGCTGTTGCTGACCATCGTGGTGTTGACGGGGGGGTATGGGGACATCGAGGCTTTTCAGCAGGCGGAGACCCCTCTAGGGGTGAAGGTGGTGGCGGTGGTCATGACCTTGGTGGGGGCTGCCCTAGTGGGGTTGATCTACGGATTGGTGACCGACAAGTTGGTGAGCAGCCGCTTTGGCTTGGGCCAGGCCGCCCGTATGCCCAAAGCGGATCACGTGGTGATCGCGGGGTTGGGACGGCTGAGCTACTTGGTGCTACAGTTGTTGCGGCAAATGGGCTATGAGGTGGTGGTTGTGGAGCCCGACAGCGACAATCCCCTGCTGGCGGCGACGGAACGGGAGGGGGCGGTGGTGATCCGGGGCAACTACGCCTTGGCCAGCACGCTGCAACAGGCTCGCATCCAAAGCAGCCGCTCTTTGATCTGCACGACGCCTGACGATCTCACCAACCTCGAGACCGCCCTGACCGCCCACAGCCTGCAACCTGGGATCCGCACCATTTTGCGGGTCACGGATCCTGAGCTGGCGGCGCGGATGCAGCGGCATCTGCAGACGCTGGGAACCAGCTACAGCACCACGGCCCTGGGGGCGCGGGCTTTTGCTACGGCAGCGTTGGTGGGATCCGTTTACGGCACCTTGACTTGGGACGGGGAAACGCTGCTGGTGACGCTGCTGGAGGTCTCGGCCCATGACCCTTACCTGGGGCTATCCCTACGGCAACTGGCCCAGGATTACGACCTGGCGATCTTGCTGCATCACTCCCGACCGGGCCGGCCCTGTGTTTTTCCCAAGATCTGGCAGAAAGAGGGCGAGACCCTGTTGAAGCGGGGGGATCGTCTATACGTGATGGGGACGGTGGGATCCCTGATTCGCCTGGCCCAGGGACGCCCTCTGCCGCCGGAACTCTATCAAGTGCGGCTTTTGGAATACCGCAACCCCTACTTTGAAGACGAGATCCTCTCCACCTTGGCGTTTTATGCGCGGCTGCCCAAGACGGCCCTGAAGCCGCTGTTGCGCTGCCTGCCGGCGGTGGTGAGCCCCCCTCTCCCCCGCGACAAGGCCATTAAGTTGGCCCGCCAACTGCGCAAAATGAGCACCGAGGTGCAGGTGTTTGCCCAGGTGCAGGCCGAGCAGCGGATCCCTGAAGTCCTCTAGGGCTTTTCCGCCACAAGGCGCACAAAGCGATTTTGCCCGTAGAGCTCTTGCGCCACCACGCTCAAGCCAACCTTCTCCAACAGCCAGGCCAAGTCCTCAGCGCTGAAGCGGTTGTGCTCGTAGAAGTGGGTAAACTGATCCACCAAGGTGTCTAGGGATGTTTCCATCTGAAACAGTTGGGCTTCTGTGGCCGCATCGAAATAGAGGCTAAGTGGGGCGCGCACCCAGTCCACCAGCAAAAACCGCCCCCCTGGCTTGAGCAGACGCCGCACCGCTTGCAACAGGCGCACCGGCTGCACCATCTCGTGGATCACCACCACCGCCTGAGCCGCGTCAACGCTGCAATCTGGCAGGGGCAAATGGGGATCGTGGAGATCGGCCTGCAGCAGTTGAAGGCCAGGGACGCCTTTCAAGTCTGCCGCTGCCCGCTCCAACATGTAGGGCATTAGATCTACGCCAATGAAATGTCCGCCGGGGTAGCGCTGGGCCCACTGCCGGAGGACATACCCCGGCCCCGTTCCCAGATCCAGCAGGCAGGGCGCAGCGGGTAAGCAGGGCTCAACATGCTGCTGCCAAAACTGCCAAAAGGTCTCATTGAAGCGGCCAGGAGCAGTAGCCAGCATGCGCTCGCAAAAGCTGGGGCCACGGTGGTGCTGGTAAAGGAGCTGAAAGGTATCGAGGCCAGCTTGGGGCATGGCTAAGCCTCCTCAACAGATCCTGGGGACAACGTCAGAGGTGTAGGCAGGGCATCGTAGCAACTCAAAATGTCGGCCTAGGGAGCAGAGGAAGCGGTGGAGAAGTTGGCGATGGCCGTCTCCAGGTCGTCAAAACAGGTCAAGACCTTCTCCATCGAGGTGAGGCTGAGGACGAGGGCGACGCTTTCCGGAACGCAACAGAGGCTGAGGTTGCCGCCGGCAGTCCGGCACTTGCGCAAGGCCGAGATCAGCACCCCCAGGCCGGAGCTATCCATAAAAGTAACCGCCGACATGTCGATCAACAGGTTGTGGTAACCAAAATCCAAAACCTGCTGCAGCAACTGCCGCACTTCGGAAGCGACCTTGGCGTCAAAGCGACCTTCCAACGGCACAATCGCCAGTTGTTGCCCTTGCGGAGTTTCAGCGGTACGGATGCGCAGCTTAAAATCCATTGCTTCCAGTCAAGACCTCATGCCCCACCTTAGCACCATCGGTTGCTGCTATGACCCCCTCAGCAGAAAATCCCTCTTCTGCAAACGGAGAGGGTATCCTTCTTTGCCATGGCAACTTCCCACTGGTTGAGATTGTCTGCCGGATCTAGGCGCGCTGTGCCGTTGAGGCAGCTACCCTCCCTTCCTCTTCAGCCAGGGAGCAATCCCTCACCCCCAGCCCCTCTCCCCTTGGGAGAGGGGAGCTAACTGCTCCGCCTGCAGACAGAGGGATCCAACCTTTACTTCCCGTCTCAGATCCTGGCGGGATCGAGGGCGTAAGTCGAATCGAGCGCGGCAAGGGACATGTGCAAGCGGGGTCGGTGCATGGCCAGCAACTGGGCCAAGCGCTTACGCAGCTCGGTTCGCGGCACAATTGCGTCGATGAGCCCGTGGGCTAGCAAGTACTCAGCCGTCTGGAAGCCTTCGGGAAGCTTGCCCTTGCCGATGGTTTGCTCAATAACATTGGGCCCGGCAAACCCCACCTGGGCGCCTGGCTCGGCCAGGATCAAGTCTCCCAGCATGGCAAAGCTGGCGGTCACCCCCCCATAGGTGGGATGGGTAAGCACGGAGATAAACAACTGGCCGGCTTCGCGGTGCCTTTGCAGAGCGGCTGCCGTTTTGGCCATCTGCATCAGGCTGAGGATCCCTTCCTGCATGCGGGCTCCCCCAGAGGCCGAAAAAAGGATCAGGGGTAGGTGATCGCAGGTGGCGCGTTCGGTGAGACGGGTAATCTTCTCGCCTACGACCGAGCCCATGCTGCCGCCCATAAAGCGAAAATCCATCACGCCCATCGCCACCGGGATCCCTTCCAGAGTGCCCATCCCGGTCAGGACGGCATCCTTGAGCTGGGTGCGCTCCTGGTAGGCGGCCAGGCGCTCGGCGTAGGGCTTTTGGTCGAAAAAGTGCAGCGGATCGGTGGGGGCCAGGTGCTCGTCGAGGGGCTGCCAGGAGCCGGGATCCAAAAGCTGCTCCAGCCGCTGCGGGGCTGTGATGCGATGGTGGTAGCCACAGCTTGGACAAACCTGCCAGTTCTGCTGCAGATCTTTGCTGTAGGTGAGAGCGTCGCAAGCTGGACACTTCTGCCAGAGGCCGTCGGCAATCTCTCGCACTTGCCGCTCTTTGTCAAAGGGGCTGCTGCCTGTCAAGTTGAGAGAAGTCTGTTTGCGCCGCTCGGCAAACCAATCCAGTAAAGACATAGCCGCTGAGGTACCCCCCTAGCTAGGGATGGCCAGAGCTGAATCTACAAGCTCTGCCGGTGAGCTGCGAAACTCATCTTAACGTTCTCAAGCTATCAAAGAATCGCCAAGCTGGAAATAGAAACTTGCAGTAGCCATGACCGCAGAAACCCAGTGGCAGGTGTTGACCACAGGGGATGGATCCCTGACCTTTTTCTCCCAGGAGTTTGGGCAGGCTTTTCACAACCTCAGCGGCGCCGCTCAGGAAGCGCTGGAGAAGTTCGTCCGCCCTTGCCGGCTGGATCGGCTGCCGTTGGAGCGGGATCCGGAGGATCCCATTTGTCTTTTGGATATTTGCTTTGGCCTTGGCTACAACTCTGGCCTGGCCTTGGAGACAATCTGGCAGGTGCGGCCCGACTGCCCTGTAGAAGTCATTGGCCTAGAGCGCTCCCCGCAGGTGCCCCGCCAGGCCTGGCAGGTGGGGGTGGGATCCACTTGGAGCTTTAGCCAGGAGTGGCAACACTTTATCAACGAGGGATCCTGGCAATCGCCGCGCTGGCGCGGAAGGCTGCTGTGGGGAGATGCCCGCCAAACTCTGCTCCAGGTGCCGCTGGGATGGGCGGATGCGGTGTTTTTGGATCCCTTCTCCCCTTCCGTTTGCCCAGAGCTGTGGACGGTGGACTTTTTGCGGGCAGTGGCGGCGCGAATGCGCCCCGGCGGGATTCTGGCCACCTATTCCTGTGCGGCAGCAGTGCGGGCAGCTCTGCTGGAGGCAGGCCTGTTTATCGGCTCGACGCCGCCGGTGGGTCGCCCTTGGCCGGGCACGGTGGCCTCACCCCAACCGGATCACCTGCCGCCCCTCTCCCCCATGGAGCGGGAGCACCTGAAAACCCGCGCCGCTGTGCCCTACCGGGATCCCACCTTGCAGGGAGACAGAGCCCAGATTCGGCTGCAGCGCCAGCAGGAACAGCAAACTTCACTCCTTGAGCCCACTTCCGCCTGGAAACGCCGCTGGCTTGTGCAAGCCTAGCAACCGGAGGGCAGCTTTTGCCGGGGTTGCTGTCGGGGTGTAGCCAAGACACCTGCACCAGTCCCGTACCCTTACGCACGCTGCTGTCTCTTGACAAAGTTAAGCTAAGATAAAGCTTTTTCTCCAGGGAACTGCTATGTCTACACTGGTTGCCCTTTGTGCCGAACAGCACCGGGTTATCCTGCAGTTCTTGGCTCGTCTCTCTCGGGCCTCGGAGTTGGATCTGGAGCAGCGGCGTCTCTGGGTGCAAAGGTTGCGGCAGCGCCTCTCCCGCCACATTCAATTGGAGCGCCATGTCCTCTACCCGCTGCTCAGGACGGCTCTGGCAGCGGATCCCCAGCTCAGCAGCCAGGTCAATGGGCTGGAGCAACAGTTGCGGGATCAGATCCCGGAGTTGACCCGCTTTTTGCACCAGGCGGAGCGTGAGCCGCAGCAGTTGGATCCCTCTGCTACCCTTCACTTTTATCGGCAGTTGCGGGCCCAGTTTGAGCAGGAAGAGAAGCTCTTGCATCCCCTCTTTGCCCAGCGTGTTTCTCCCGCCGCCGAGCAACAGCAGTTGCGCCTGTTCCGCAAGCGCCTGCAGGCCAGTGCCCCCAGTTCTGCTGCCGGTCGTCGCTCCGGTTTAGAGGAATGGGAGCGGCAGGCCGTGACTCGCCCTGTCTTGCCCCGCGAACGCCTTTGGCCCCCGCCAGGTAGCACGGCGTCGATGGCCACCCCTTAACCGAGGACGGTCTTGTCTTTGGATTCTGCCTTGGGTAACTTTCTGCTGGTTTTGGCAAGCTGGCCTGTGGTACCTTTTCCCCAGCCGACCCCTTGAATCGATGCAACCCTGGGATCCCGAAACCTACGTCGACTCGATGGCCCAACTGCTGCAACTGCCCCTGCATCCCGACCATCGAGCGGGGGTGATCGCAAACTTCGCCCGCTTTTTGCCCCTTGCTCAACAGGTACTGGAGTTTCCGCTGCCACCGACGGTTGAGCCAGATCCTACCTTCAACCCTCAGCCATGACCCCGGATCCCCCTCTTCTCGGCAGCGCCGACGGGTTCGCGATTGCCAGGGCCGTCCGCCAGGGATCCGTGAGCGCCCAGGCAGTGGTGGCCGCCTGTCTGGAGCGGATTCGCCAGCGGGATCCCCAGCTCAACGCAAGGCGCGGGATTCCCCACCGTCTATACGGTGGGGAGGGATAGCGCCTCCTGACTGATTCTGGATATATCGCTTCAC
>NZ_JANSIZ010000032.1:0-30558 GCF_047462315.1 Synechococcus sp. H60.2
GGGATCGATGAAGCAACTGGGGCAGAAGAAGAGACAAAAATCTCGCCGTAAAGCGGATGGGGAAACCCCACCCGCCTACGCGGTGGGGTAGTTCATGAGAGACAGAGGTTGCCGGCGGGATAAACTGAGATGCAGACAGGTGATTTTTGAACCTGACCTTTGCCCTGGTTCTCCCGCTCTGGTGGTTCTGATAAACAAAAACGATGATGTCCTCCCGCTCCTCTTGGATCTCAGGCGTCGCCGCTGCAGGGAGTGGGCTCCTGGTTTGCGCGGTGGTGGCGGGGCTGTTGGATCAGATTTTGCCCACGCTGCCCAAGGTTTCCCTGTCCTTGGCCGGGATCCCTGGCTTGTTGGTCGGGCTCGGATCCGCCTACGGAGTTTGGTGGGTAACCCAGATGGCCTTGCAATCCCCTTCCTGGGCCGATTTCCGAAAATCCCTGTTGGAGGCCGTGTCTCCCTTCGATCCCGCCGACCACGGTGGCAGGCCCGCGGGGGATCCGCGCCTTTGGCAATTAGCGCAGGAGATCCGCCAAACCCAGCTCCGCCACCAAAAGATTCTCGACCGAATTAAGCAGCAGGTGAAAGCCGAAATCCAGATCTGCGAGCGTGTCCAGGCACAACTGCGCAGCGAGCAGCAGCAGTGTCGGGTTCTCCGGGAGCAGGTGCAACAGTTGCAACAGCACCTGCAAAACCTCCAAACCTCATCCCCTTCCCCCCAACTCAAGCCCGAGCGAGAGCAAGCGCTGCGCCACAAGCTGCGCCAGCTTCAATCCCAAGTCACCACCCTGAGGATAGAACTGGAACGCCAAGGGATCCAACTGCAGCAGTCGGAAACCGAGCGGGCCCAACTCCAGCAGCAGCAGCAAAAACTTAAGCGCCTCCTGCATCGCACAAAATCCGAAAACCAAAAGCTGCGCTCCCAACAGGAGCAATGGGCCCGGCAACTGGAGCAATCCCAACAGGAGTTGCGGACTTTGCAAGAGGCCTACCGCGCCCTGCAGACCCTCTGGGAGATAGGCTCTGGTCTAACCTCCAAGACCCCTCTTTCTGAAATCGCCGCCGCCGAACCCTCTGGCACCTCTGGCTAGCCGCAGCCTCGGCCCACCCGCCGCAAGACAAAAACACTCCCTTCGCTGCCACGGCCAATCCGCAGATCCTCATCCAAATAGGTAATCTCCAGCCAGCCTGTTGGCTCGCGGCGGCGAACGTCGATCTTCACCGCCGGGATCCGTTCGGGATCCCGTTCGAGCAGATAGAGAAAACTCTCGATCTCGTAGCTCATCAACGCCTGGGATCCGAGCAGCAGCCGCTCGAAAATCACCTTGACCCGGCGTTCCGACTCCGGGTAGAAGCGGGCTGCCACCGCCAAAACTCCCCGCGGCAGCCAAGCCTGCAGCCAGCCGGATCCCTGGATCTCCGCCACGTTAAAGACTTGGCCCGCTTGGGCCCGAATGCACTGATAGATCTCACCGGTGGTCAAAAGGGGCAAATTGGCCAACCGCAACAAGTCTGTGCTGGTGGTAAACAGGTTCAGCCAATTTCCCTCCAGCCGTTCTGCGGCAGCCGTTGGGCAAGGGGTGGGGTTGAGGGCTTCCAGGGCGGCAATGTGAGACAAGATCTGGCTTTTTTGGCCGGGCAAGACACGTCGGCCCCGGTCGGTCGTCTCCAGCAGGCGCAACAGGGCCGATTTTTGCTCAGCCAAAGCTTCAGGCATGGGCTTACCGCAGCAGCACGACCCTATTTTAGGAGTTGGTGGCAGCCGAGTAGGGCAAGGGGGATCCCGGCCCTCAGCCAGTCAGCTCTTCCACCCGCCTGAGCTCTGCCACCTGCTCGTACCCCAGGCCTGCCCGCACCAACAGGGGCTCCGGCCCCGTGAGATCGATGACCGTCGAGACCTGGGCCCGATAGGGAGCCTCGTCATCCAGCACCAGATCCACCTGTTTCTCCAACTGTCGCATTTCCTCGGCGGTAAAGATTCCCCCCTCTTCCCAATCCCCAACAGAGTCAAAACCCACCTCCAAAGAGCCGACGGGATCCCCGCCCAGCTTGGCCGAGGTGGAGACGATGGGGTTGCCTAACTCGGCCAACAGCGCCTGACAGATGGCCGAATCGGGCACGCGGATGCCAGTGGTTTTCCGCTTGGGATCCATCACCAACCGGGGCACCAGCTTGGTGGCCGGCAGCAGAAACGTAAACGGGCCTGGGATCAGCCGCCGCATCAGTCGATAGGCGGGATCGCTCACCTGGGCATACTGGGCAATTTGGGAAAGCGAAGGGCACAAAAAGGTGAGGGGCTTGTCGTTGGAAAGCCGCTTGAGACGCCTTACCCGCTCCACCGCCTGCTTGTGGGTGACATCGCAGCCAATGGCATAGACCGTATCAGTGGGGTAGAGCATGACCGCCCCTTCCCGCAGAGCGGCTGCAATCCGTTGGATGGAGCGGGCCTGGGGATGCTGCGGATGGAGCTTAAAATACTCGGCCATTCGGGAGAAAAAAGCAAAACCTCAAGACTCAGAGCGGCTGGGGCTTTCCACCACTTCTGCCACTCCCCCAGAACGAGGGGTAGGCGGCACCGGCAGGGATCCCTGCGCTTCCGGCCAATCTTTTAGCTGTTGCATCAGCGCTTGAATATGCAGACGAGGCAAATAGGGCCAGTCGCCTGCTTCCTCCAAATCCTGAAGCACCCGATAGAGCTCTTGGCGGGTGTTGGGCAAAGACTCTCGGAAGGCCCCCTCCAAAATCGTGCGGTGCAGATCCTCCAACAACCGCAGGAGCATCAACAGCTCCAAGCAAGCTCCTGCCCTCGCCTGAGCCGCCTGCTCAATGGCCAACTTGATCTGGCGCAAGTCGGGGGGCAGATCCTCCGCCGAGATATACATAGCCGCTCATCTCTGAGTTTTGGGAAGGCAGGGGCACTCCTATTCTAAGATTCTTCTGCCCCTGGACCGGCTGGATTTTGCTGGCCGCCGCAGGTTGATGGGGATCCCGGCCCAGGCACTGCCACACCCGCTGCAACAAGGGCTCCAGCCCCTGCCTGGCAACCGCCGAGATGGCTGATACCGGGGCACCGGCAGCCATTGACAGCTGCTGGGTGCGCTCGGCCACCTCCTGGGGCTCAAGGGCATCGATCTTGTTCAAAACCACAATCTGCGGCTTGTTGCTAAGCCCGTGGCCGTAGGCGCGCAGCTCCTGCTGAATGATTTGGTAATCCCTGACGGGATCCACCGTCGTACCGTCCACCAGGTGGATCAGCACCCGCGTGCGCTCCACATGGCGCAAAAAGTCGTGGCCCAGACCCACCCCTAGGTGCGCCCCCTCGATCAGTCCGGGAATGTCAGCAAACACCACCCCATCCCCGGAGGGATGAGGCACCACTCCCAAATTGGGCTGCAGGGTGGTGAAGGGGTAATCGGCGATCTTGGGCCGGGCGGACGAGACCACCGAGATCAGGGTGGATTTGCCCGCATTGGGCATACCGACGATCCCCACCTCGGCAATGAGCTTCAACTCCAGGCGCAGGCGTCGCCGCTCTCCCGGTTGGCCCCTGGTAAATTGGCGAGGAGCCCGATTGTGGTTGCTGAGAAAATGGGCATTGCCCAGGCCGCCCTTCCCGCCCTGAGCCACCAGCAGCCGATCCCCGGGCTGCACCAGATCCCCCAGCAGCTCGCCGGTCTCTGCGTTGAACACCATCGTGCCGCAGGGCACCCGCACCAGCCGATCCGCACCACTGGCCCCGCTGCAGTGGTTGGGTCCTCCCTTGGCCCCGTGTTCGGCTTTGATCAGCGGCTGGAAGCGAAAGTCCAACAAGGTCTGCAAGCCGGGATCCGCCACCAAGATCACCGAGCCGCCCCGTCCTCCATTGCCCCCCGAAGGCCCGCCGGCGGGCACGTACTTTTCGCGGCGAAAGGCAACAATGCCATCTCCGCCGTTCCCCGCCTGCACTTCAATTTCCGCCTGGTCGATAAAATGCAACCGCCCCTCTCCCAACTCTGGCCATCTCCCTCTAGCTTGGCAGGATCGCCAGGAAGTTTGCCACAAAAGTCGCCCTCTTAAGCTACGATAGTATTTCCCAAGCTATTGCCTGTCCCGCCCGGGAGGGTGAGCGAGTATGGGAGCCGTTCATTACCAAGTTCAACTGCTCTTCTAATTCGCGCCAACTGCTGTTACACCCCTATGAGTCGATTCACCGCTGCTGCCGATGTAGGTTTTACCACCGAGGACTTTGCTGCCCTACTGGACAAGTACGACTATCACTTCAGCCCCGGCGAAATTGTGGCCGGCACGGTATTTTCGGTGGAGCCGCGCGGCGCGTTGATCGATATCGGGGCCAAGACGGCTGCTTTCCTGCCTCTGCAGGAGATGTCCATCAGCCGGGTAGAAGACCCGCACGAGGTGCTGCAGCCGGGAGAGACCCGCGAGTTTTTCATCCTCACCGAAGAAAATGAAGAGGGGCAACTGACCCTCTCCATTCGCCGCATCGAGTACATGCGGGCCTGGGAGCGGGTGCGGCAGCTACAGAAAGAAGACGCCACGGTGCGGGCAACCATTTTTGCTACCAACCGCGGAGGCGCCCTGGTGCGCATTGAGGGATTGCGCGGCTTTATCCCCGGATCCCACATCAGCAGCCGCAAGCCCAAGGAAGAGCTGGTGGGCGAAGAGCTGCCCCTGAAGTTTTTGGAGGTGGACGAAGACCGCAACCGCTTGGTGTTGAGCCATCGCCGCGCTCTGGTGGAGCGGAAGATGAACAAGCTGGAAGTGGGCGAGGTAGTGGTCGGCACAGTGCGTGGCATCAAGCCTTACGGTGCCTTCATAGACATTGGCGGCGTCTCCGGCTTGCTGCACATTTCCGAGATCTCCCACGAACATGTTGACACGCCCCACAGCGTCTTCAACGTCAACGACGAAGTGAAGGTGATGATCATCGACCTAGACGCAGAACGGGGTCGGATCTCGCTGTCCACCAAGCAACTGGAGCCCAATCCCGGCGACATGCTGCGGGATCCCAAGTTGGTTTACGAAAAAGCAGAAGAAATGGCGGCCAAGTACCGCGAGCAACTGCGGGCTGCTAAGCAAGGACAAGCCGAAGAGGCGCCGCTGGAGGTGTCGGAAGAGGAGCTGGAATACGCGACTGCGGCGGTGGAGTAAAGCCATCTTGCGGAGAGCGGTCGGCAGCCAGGGGTTGCCGGTCTGTCTCTCCCTTAGCCTACCTGGGATCCCTGGCTAGGAGGGGTGTCGGGTGATGGTGCAGCAGCGGTGACAGGTTGCTTGTCCATGAGCATTTGTGGCTACCTCTACACGCCTGCCCATGCCCCTTGGCCAGACCAGGAGCTGGTCTGGTTGAAAGCACACGGGGCCGCTCCCATCTGGCACGACTGGGGATCCCGCGCCCACCTGGAAGAGCTGTTGCAGGGCATCGCCGCCGGATCGGTGCAGCAGGTGCTGCTGGTGCGCCTGGCGGATCTGGGGGATCGAGCGGAGGAAGTCCACCAACGGCTGTTGCAGATCCAACAGGCAGGGATCCAACTGAGCCTGGTGACCCAATCCGGCCTACACACCCCCAGCGAGGCTGCCGACTGGATCCCGCTGCTGGCCGAGATCCCCCATCAATTGCAAAGCCGCCGCCTCTGCCACAGCCAGGCCCGCAACCGCCTGGCGGGCAAGCCTCCCCCCGGCCCGGCTCCCTTTGGCTATCGCCGCGAAGGGGAGCGCTACGTGCTGGATCGCCGCCAGGCCCCTGTTGTTCAGGATTTTTTCCAGCACTTTCTTCTCTACGGATCCCTGCGCCAAGCGGTGCGCTTTTTGGAAGAAAAACACCACAAGCGCATTTCGGTGGCCACGGGGCGCAACTGGCTGCTCAACCCCGTCTATCGCGGGGATCTGGCCTATGCCGATGGCACCGTTCTGCGCGATACCCACCCCGCCCTCCTCAGCCGCACCGAGGCCGCCCAGATCGATCGCTGGCTCAAACGCAACCAAAGGATCCCACGCCGCAGCGCCAGCGCCCCCCGCGCTCTGGCTGGCCTCGTCCATTGCCGTACCTGTAGCAGCCTTCTGCGCATTGTGCAAACCACCCCCGGCAAGGCCAAGAGGAACGGCTCCTCCTACCTCTACCTGCGTTGCCAAACCTGTCGCTACAGCCTCCACTACGCCCAAGTCCTGCAGGAGGTGATCCGCCAGGTCTGCGAGCAGCTCCCCCACCGTGCCCAAAACCTGGATCGGCAGGCCCTGGACCAAACCCGCCAACAGCTCCAAGCCCAGATCCAGGCCAACAGCGAGCGGCTGCGGCAACTGGAGGCGCTGCAGCAATCTGGACTGATGGATGAGCCCTCCCTGGCCCAGCGCTGCTACCAACTGCGGGCGGAAACGGCCCGTTTGGCCCAAAAGCTGGAACAGCTCCCTCCCGCCAACTTCCTCCAGATCGCCCAAACTCTCTCCATCCTGCCCTTCTGGCAAGACCTCAGCGAGAGCGAGCGCCGCGCCTACCTGCGGGAATTCCTGCGCAGGGTTGAGGTGGATTCTACAGGGGCCGTGCAGATTGCCTTTGCCTTCGATCCCTGAGATCCCTTTTGAAGTTGGGGATTCCGCGTCTCCTCTGGCCATTGAGACCATTCTTGAGACTCTCCCTCAGACCGGGAAAAGGGATCCCGCCGGCAGTCTCCAGCGAGTTGACGGGAGCAGTGCTTGTCAAAGCCACGGAGAGATGAATGATTTGCTTTTGATCTGCTTTTACGAAAAAACAAAAAACAAAAGCTGGAAAAAAGCCAAAAATCGGCTCGAAGAATCTTTTGGGCGAGGACTTGTCCGTCTGGCGATTTAAGAAATTGCTTTAACTTGTTTTAGGCTTGCCTTAATTCTTCTCAACACTTCTCAGGGAGTGGGTTAGCTGCCGATAATGGCCCTTGTCAGGCTTGTGGAGGAACGTGCTGTGAAGTTGGCAGTTTACGGGAAGGGTGGGATCGGCAAGTCCACCACCAGTTGCAACCTCTCGGTGGCCTTGGCCCGGCGGGGCAAGAAGGTGTTGCAAATTGGCTGTGACCCCAAGCACGACAGCACCTTCACCCTGACTGGTTTTCTCATCCCCACGATCATCGATACCCTGGAAGCCAAGGGCTACCACTACGAAGACATCTACCCCGAGGATGTGATCTACCGCGGCTACGGCGGCGTAGATTGCGTTGAGGCGGGAGGGCCGCCGGCAGGGGCCGGCTGTGGCGGCTATGTGGTGGGAGAAACCGTCAAACTCCTGAAGGAGCTGAACGCCTTTGACGAGTACGACGTCATCCTCTTCGACGTGCTGGGGGACGTGGTGTGCGGCGGCTTTGCTGCCCCCCTCAACTACGCCGACTACTGTGTGATCGTTACTGACAACGGCTTTGACGCCCTGTTTGCCGCCAATCGCATTGCCGCCTCGGTGCGAGAAAAAGCCAAAACCCGCAAGCTGCGCCTGGCCGGCCTAATCGGCAACCGCACCAGCAAGCGGGATCTCATCGACCAATACGTCTCGGCAGTGCCCATGCCTGTGCTCGAGGTGCTGCCACTGGTCGAGGACATTCGCATTTCGCGGGTCAAGGGCAAAACCCTCTTCGAGATGGCAGAGACGGATCCCAGCCTGGAGCCCGTCTGCCAGTACTACCTGAACATCGCCGACGAGCTGCTGGCCCGCCCGGAAGGGATCGTGCCCCGGCCTGCTGAGGATCGGGAGCTGTTTGCCCTGCTGTCGGACTTTTACAACGCCCCGGCACGGGAGCCGGCGCTGGTGTAAGGGATCCCAAACCTGCCAGCTTGCCGGTGTGTCTAAAAGTGAAGCAATTGTTTCGGAAAACCGTCGCAAACCTTATCAATTCGTTGTCTGGCCCGCTTTCCGCCCCAAGATGGATTGTGCAGGAGATCCATCTTGAGGACATGGCAGAGGAGTTGGATATGCAAGCACAAGTGCAACCCACCGTGGTGATTACTGGAGCCTCTTCGGGCGTTGGCCTGTACGCGGCTTTGGCTTTGGCCAAGCGGGGCTGGCACGTGGTGATGGCCTGTCGGGATCTGGACAAAGGCCAGCGGATGGCTCAGCAGGTGGGGATCCCGCAGGGCAGCTACACCCTGATGCCGATCGATCTGGCTAGCTTGGCCAGTGTGCGGCAATTTGTCGAACAATTTCGCCAGTCGGGCCGCTCTCTGGATGCCCTGGTGTGCAACGCCGCCATCTACATGCCCTTGCTTAAGCAGCCCTTGCGCAGCCCGGAGGGCTATGAGCTGACCATGGCCACCAACCATCTGGGGCACTTCCTGCTCTGCCACCTGATGCTGGAGGATCTGAAGCGCTCCACCTATCCGGATCGGCGGCTGGTGATCCTGGGCACGGTTACCCACAACCCCAAGGAGCTGGGGGGCAAGATCCCACCCCAACCTCACCTGGGGGATCTGCGGGGCTTTGCCCAGGGCTTCAAGGAACCGATCAGCATGGCCGATGGCGGCAAGTTCGATCCCGTCAAAGCCTACAAAGACAGCAAAGTTTGCAACATCCTCACCATGCGGGAGCTGCACCGCCGCTTCCACGAGAGCACCGGCATCACGTTTCTCTCCCTCTACCCGGGCTGTGTGGCGGAAACGGCCCTCTTCCGCCATCACTATCCCCTCTTCCAAAAGCTGTTCCCCTGGTTTCAGAAAAACATCACCGGCGGCTACGTCTCCCAAGAGCTGGCCGGCGAGCGGGTGGCCCAGGTGGTGGCGGATCCGGAGTTTCGCCAGTCGGGATTCTACTGGAGCTGGGGCAACCGGCAACGGAAAAATGCCAAGCCCTTTAACCAAGAAGTCTCGGACGAGGCGGGGGATGCGGCCAAGGCCAAGCTGCTCTGGGATCTGAGCGAGAAATTGGTGGGCGTGCCCCAATTGGTCGCCCCCTAGCTTGACAAACCCTTTTCTAGGAGCCGACGATGACTGCTGCTGTGGATGCTTCCAATACCCTCCACTTTCAATGCGAGACCGGCAACTACCACACCTTCTGCCCGATTAGTTGCGTGGCTTGGCTCTACCCCAAAATTGAAGACAGCTTCTTTTTGGTGATCGGCACCAAAACCTGTGGCTACTTTTTGCAAAATGCCATGGGGGTGATGATCTTTGCCGAGCCGCGCTATGCCATGGCCGAGCTGGAAGAGGGGGACATCAGCGCCAAGCTCAACGACTACGAGGAGCTGAAGCGGCTGTGCCTGCAAATCCAGCGGGATCGCAATCCCAGCGTCATCGTCTGGATCGGCACCTGCACCACCGAGATCATCAAGATGGATCTAGAGGGCCTAGCCCAGAAGCTGGAAGGGGAGATCGGGATCCCGATTGTGGTGGCGCGGGCCAATGGCCTCGACTACGCCTTTACCCAGGGGGAAGACACGGTTTTGGCCTCTATGGCCCAGCGCTGCCCGGAGCAGGTGCAGGAAGAAGAGCGGGAGACGCGGGGTGGCCTGCAGGCTCTTTTCTACGGGCTGCGCCCCGGCAAAAAGAAAGAGGAAGAAGGCTTCCCCAAACATCCCCCCTTGGTGATCTTCGGCTCCGTGCCGGATCCGGTGGTAACCCAACTCACCCTGGAGCTGAAAAAGTACGGGATCCGCGTCTCCGGCTGGCTGCCGGCCAAGCGCTACGAGGAGCTGCCGGCCATCGAGCCGGGCACCTATGTGGTGGGGGTAAATCCTTTCCTCAGCCGCACCGCCACCACGCTGGTGCGCCGCAAAAAGGCCAAGCTCATCACCGCTCCTTTTCCCATCGGGCCGGATGGCACCCGCGCCTGGATCGAGGCCATCGCCGGCGAGCTGGGGATCCCGACTCAAGGCCTGGCAGAGCGGGAAGGGGAAGTGTGGCGTCACCCCCAGGTTCAGGAGTACCTGGGCCTGCTGCGGGGCAAGAGCGTCTTCTTCATGGGGGATAACCTGCTGGAGATCTCCCTGGCCCGCTTCCTGGTGCGCTGCGGTATGACGGTGCAGGAAATCGGGATCCCTTACCTCGACAAGCGCTACCAGGCCGCCGAGCTGGCCCTCCTGGAGCGCACCTGCGAGGAGATGGGGGTGCCCAAGCCCACCATTGTCGAGAAGCCGGATAACTACAACCAACTGCAGCGCATCAAAGCCCTGCAGCCGGATCTGGTAATCACGGGCATGGCCCACGCCAACCCCCTCGAAGCCCGCGGCGTCACCACCAAGTGGTCGGTGGAGTTTACCTTTGCCCAGATCCACGGCTTCGGCAACACCCAGGCGCTGCTGGAGCTGGTCACCCGCCCACTGCGGCGCAACGCCGCCCTCAAAGGCTTGGGCTGGGAACAGTTGGTGGGGGAAAAAGCCCTGAGCTAACTTTCTGGCTCCTCGTTGTCGAAGAGCAGGCCATCCAGGTGATCCGGCAGTTGCTGCCGGTCGATCCAGACCATGCCGGCCAAAATTGCCTCGGCCTCATTGTGGAAGTAGCCGTAGGCTGGGGCGGCAAACTCCACCGAGCCATCCTGACGTAGCCGCTGACAGCAAAAAATGAACCCCTTGTCGGTGGTTTGGGTGGTGATGCGCCAGTTGCGGTGGATGTGCTCGGCCATGATCCCAGTGCAGATCACCCTCACCCCCAACCCCTCTCCCAAGGGGAGAGGGGAGAAGAAACCCTAGAGCGTGCGCAGCACCTCTCGCGCCGCCTCGAGGGTTCTCTCCACATCGGCTTCGGTGTGGGCCAAGGAAGTGAAGCCGGCCTCGAATTGCGAGGGCGCCAGATACACCCCCCGCTCCAGCATGCCGCGGTGGAAGCGGGCAAACTTTTGCAAGTCCGAGCGCTTGGCCTCCTCGTAGTTGCGCACTGGGCCAGCCGTGAAGAAGAAGCCGAACATGCCGGGCAAATGGCCCCCACACATCTCGTGCCCGGTCTCTTGCGCAATCTGCAGCAGCCCCGTGGCCAGCTTCTCGGTAATCCGCTCCAGATACTCATAGGTACCGGGGCGACGCAAAATATCGAGGGTGTGGATCCCGGCCGTCATGGCCAGGGGGTTGCCGGAGAGGGTGCCCGCCTGGTACATCGGCCCCGCCGGCGCCACCATTTCCATAATCTCCCGCCGACCGCCGTAGGCCCCCACCGGCAGGCCGCCGCCGATTACCTTGCCCAGGGTGGTTAAATCGGGGATGACACCAAACTTGGCCTGCACACCGCCGTAGCTGATGCGAAAGCCGGTCATCACCTCGTCAAACACCAGCAGGGCGCCATACTTCTGCGTCAGCTCCCGCAAACCCTCCAAAAAGCCCGGCTGCGGCGGAATGAAGCCGGCATTGCCCACCACCGGCTCTAGGATCACGCCCGCAATGGAGTCGGGATGCTGCTCAAACAGAGCCTTGACTGCCTCTAGATCGTTGTAGGGGGCGGTCAGCGTGGCACTGGTAGCGGCCTTAGGTACCCCCGGCGAATCCGGCAGGCCCAGCGTGGCCACCCCTGAGCCGGCCTTGACCAAAAACATGTCCGCATGGCCGTGGTAGCAGCCCTCGAACTTGATCACCTTTTCCCGCCCCGTGTAGGCCCGCATCAGGCGCAGCGCCGCCATGCAAGCTTCGGTGCCGGAGTTAACAAAGCGTACCATCTCCACGCTGGGCACCGCCTCGATCACCCGCTCGGCCAGCTCGTTTTCCAAAACGCAAGGGGCGCCAAAGCTGGTGCCTTTCTCCAAAGCTCGGTGCAGAGCCTCGATCACCTCGGGATGGGCGTGGCCGACAATCGCCGGCCCCCAACTGCCGATGTAGTCGATGTACTGGTTGCCGTCCACATCCCAGGCGTAGGCTCCTGAGACGCGGTCAAACACGACGGGATCCCCGCCCACCGACTTAAAGGCGCGCACCGGAGAGCTAACGCCCCCCGGCATAAGCTGCTGCGCCCGTGCAAAGATCTGCTTGGAGCGGCTGGTATTAAACGAGCGAGTAGGGAGAGTGCTGGTCATACTCGGAGCTGTTCAACCCGTCTTTTTAGACTAGCAGGCAAAGAGACTTGCTGGTGGGCTGCTGCCCTCTCTTTTGTTTTAGCTAGTGGGGGTACAGGGGTGGATAAGCTCCGCACTGTACCTGCAAGGTTAGCGTCGGGATACAGCCACCCCCGCAAGGATGTGTTACACCAGTCGTGGTTATACAAAGCGGCGTTGCCGGAATCTGGTACAACCGCGCGGTAGGACATCCCGTGTCTGCTCGTGGAGAGACTACAAGACCCCGTTGAAGTGAGAGGTCTATTCCCCATGCGCTAGCACGAGGGTCAGGAGTGTGTCACTTACTTGGGCTTCCTTCTGGAGGATCCACCCACCGCCCATCGGCTTTGATGAGCTCAATCAGCGCCTGGACGCCCTCCGACTCCGGCACCTTCTTTACCTCCTCCTTGCCGCGGTAGAGGGAGATGTAGCCGGGGGTTTTCCCCACATAGCCGTAGTCGGCGTCAGCCATCTCCCCCGGCCCGTTGACAATGCAGCCCATGACGGCAATGTCGAGGCCCACCAAGTGCTGGGTTGCAGCCCGCACTTTCTGCAGTACTTCCTCCAAGTTAAACAGGGTGCGGCCACAGGAGGGGCAGGCCACATATTCCACCATGGTCTTGCGCAGGTTGAGGGCCTGCAAGATGCCGTAGGCCACCGGGATCTCTTTTTCCGGCGCTTCGGTTAGGGAAACCCGAATGGTGTCACCGATCCCCTCGGCCAGAAGCGTCCCGATCCCCACTGCCGATTTGATGCGGCCATATTCTCCATCGCCGGCCTCGGTCACCCCCAAGTGGAAGGGGTAGTTCAGGCCCAAGGCATCGAAGCGGCGGGCGGCCAGCCGGTAAGCAGCCAACATCACCTGCGGACGGGAAGCTTTGAAGGAGAGAACCACGTTGTGGAAGTCTTGCTCGGCGCAAATCTCGGCATATTCTAGGGCCGACTCCACCATGCCCTCGGGAGTATCTCCATAGATGAAGAGCATGCGCTCCGCCAGGGATCCGTGGTTGACACCGATGCGCAGGGCTTTGTTCTGGGCTTTGAGGGTCTGCACCAGGGGGGTGAAGGTTTCGCGGATCTTGTTGCGGATGGCCTCCAGTTCGGCTTGGGTGTACTCGGTGCGACCGGGCTGCGGCTTTTCTAGGACGAACAGCCCCGGGTTGATGCGCACCTTGTCCACGTACTGGGCAACCTCCAGGGCGATCTTGATGCCGTTGTGGTGTACATCGGCCACCAGCGGCACCGGCCTGTAGGTTTGGATCAGCTTGTCCCGAATCGCCTCCATCGCCTTGGCATGGGCCATGCTGGGAACGGTAACCCGCACGATCTCCGAACCTGCCTCGTGCAGACGACGGATGGCCGCCACCGCTGCCTCGATGTCAAGGGTGTCTTCGTTGATCATGGATTGCACCACCACCGGGTGCTGGCTACCGATCAACACGTTGCCTACGGCTACGGTGCGGGTAGGACGACGGGGGTAGACTGGTTCTGGGTAGGGCTGCTGAGAGGGCGCGTTGGGCCGATCCAGGGTTTGCATGGCTTGCTAAGCGGAAAAGGTCTGCTCTAGCTTGATTGTAGGGTAAACTACCCGGCCCCGACCGCTAAGCGGTACGAGCGGGCTTAAGCGCTACGCGCCGCTGACGCGAAGGGTAGCCCTGCAGTTGGCAAGCCAACCACGGACTTCCAGGCCGGTTTACAGCGGCCCCCAAAAGGGCAATCCCGTTAGCACCGTTCAAATCTGCATCCCCTTCCCAGCCACAAGCCGGGTTGACACAGCGAAAATGCTTCCCTTCCCGCCGCCCAATCCACAAACACCGGTGACAAGTTTGCTAAGTGTAGGCAGGCGGTACTACCACCACCTCCACCCCCGCTCTTGCTGCCTTGTAGTGCACAAACTGTCTCCACTGGGAGAACGCCCAACTGTTTGCTCGTCGCCGCTCCGTCTTGCTGCGCGGCTGTTCGTTGGTACGTTCTCTCATCCCAGTCCAGTCCTCCAAGGCAATAAAGCTGTGGGTGGCCTGGGCCCTAGCAACAATCGCTAAGGACTCCGTCCCGCTGACGCGAGTGGCGATGCAGTGATTCACCCAAGCTTGAAAGCGTCTCTCCCGACCAGACAGCCGTTGCAGCAGCTCCCGACACCTGCGCCGAGTGCTGCGTGGGCCCTTACCGGCCTTGCGTTGCAGAGCCGCTCTCAAGCGGGAGTAGTGGTCTCTGACCCGGTTCAACTGCTGTCCATTCCAGTGGTCTCCCTCAGAGGTATGGGCAATATCTCTCCTACCCAAGTCCACCCCAATCGCCTTAGCAGTGTCTCGTGGCTCCGGTGGGTCCTGCTCCACGCAAATCTGGATGTAGTAAGAACCATCTTTGCGTTTGATGAGCGTGGCCGATTTGGGATTGGTGCCTGCCAACACGCCCCGCTGGTAGTTGCCCATTGCCAATTCAAAGCGTTCCCGCCCCTCAACGGTGGTCAGCGACACCGTCCAGTCTTTTTCCCGGAAAGAGAAGATGCGGGCATCGTAGGTAACAAATCCGCCCTTGAACGCTTTAACTGAACGGTTTTTCTGTTGGGCAATCTTACGTGCAGCGGCCAACCTTCTTCTGCACACCTGTTGTGCCAGGTTGCTGGATAGTCCAAAGCGGGTACGAATTTCGCGGTAGCAGAGCGATTGGAGCTTGACGGCGTTGACTATCTTCTCTGGCGTGCTTTGGTTGACCCAGTAAGGCCTCCGGCCCGCTGGCGCGAGCAAGGCTCGCGCAAAAGCATCAAGTGTCGCCTCCAGCTTGGCGGCTTGCGACACAGACACCTTGAGCTTGCAGGAGATAGTCAGGACTTGGGCCATGTCACAGTTATCCGTCGTCCGCATTCCTCCCGCCCCTGACCGGCCCCCCTCCCCCCGTATACGGGGGTACAGGGCGGGGCTCCTGCGGTTTCTAGCTGAAAAGGCAGCCCACCCCAGGAGCCTGCTGGAAACACTCTAGCTCAGCCCCTAATGAAGCCTGCAGAATGTAGAGAACTATGTAGAAATTGATACAGTGGTTTGCATTTCTCCGGGATCCCCTCGCCCCACGGAGCCGGGCCGGATTCTAGGAGCATTGCCCCCACCCAAGCCTACTGACTTCAGCCGAAGGATCCCTCTGGGGAACCCGGGATCGGTGGGGCTCGTCAGTGTATTCCCGGACACGTTTTTGGGAGACTTTGACGAGGAAAAACGGATGATCGATTGGTTGACCGGTGCTTTGATTGCATTGTTGCCGCCTGTTCCAGGGGAAGGGGAACACATGGTGGTGAGCCACTATGGCCAATTGCCTCCTGGCCAGAGCTGGAATCGACTCAAGGATGGCAGCGTCTTTCGACCTGAGCAGGACTTTGTTGCCGCCCATCGCACTTTGCCCATTGGCACGCGCTTGTTGTTGACCAATCCCGAGGATCCCAGGCGCAGAGTGGTGGTGGATGTTCTGGATCGGGGCCCCTTTGTTCGCGGTCGAGATCTGGACATTTCGACGGCTGCCGCTCGTGAGCTAGGCATTTACGAGCAGGGAGTGGCGAAAGTAGAGGTGCGTCTGTTGCCTCCCCAGGAAGTTCCTCTCTCCGGCCTTTTGATGAGCCTAAGGTAGAAATTGCTGGGCAAAAATAACTACTAGAATCGGCTCCCGATGGGGAGAATCTGCCAGGATAAACGACTCCCGACACTCATCTTCGTTGAGTAAACACAACTCATCAAATAGAGTACGGGCTTCACGCTTCACAGACTTGTTTGTACAGAGGTCTCAGCGTGCTGCTACCGTGCGACCCACGGCGAGAAACTCTCCAGAGATTTAACTTGTTCGCCTCAATTGCAGCACGAATGGCTTTCATCGCGACACTGATTGGCTCTTGAGCCAACACAATTCACCAATACAGTGCGGGGCTTCCCGCCGATTAAGCTAAATGCCTGAAGATTTGCTGGGCTGGTTTTCTGCTTCTTGTCTGCGGCGATCGCCAATGCCACAGTCGCCGCAGCATTCGGGTCGCTTGAAGTCGTCCCAATGGATGCAGGCCCGGCAGCCCTTCAGCATTTCCGGCCAGCGCTCTCGAATCAATAGTTGTCGCAGCCTCACTTCTCGTGATTCGGGAAAGGGGTGTCGCAATCCATCCATGGCCCTGGGATCCGCAGCTCTCTGTCTCTGGTATAAGAGCAAATGGAAGTCTGCAATCTAGAAATATCGGCATAGCTTAAGGTTTGCACTTTGCCCATCTCTGGAGAGCTTGGGCTAGCTCAATTTTCTTGAGCTCATTACTTTTCGAAGGGATTTGCAAAAAATGTAAACGATTTCTTATGAGATTTAGCTGGATTTTTCCCCGCTTAACACAAAGGTGGGATCCAAAGGCAGCAACAGTTGGGTGCGACCGCGGTGTTCCAGGCGGTTCACGGCCGATTGGATCACCTCCACATGATGAGCTCGCACGGCAGCCAGCCCGGTAGAGAGGCCGTAGAGCCCCTCCAGAGAGTTGGTGGTTGCCACAATCCTGCCGTTGGGCTTGAGATGGTTCCAGGAGGCCTCCAGGATCTCCCGTAGGGGATGGCCGCCTTCGATACAGATGCGATCGGGGGGCGGAGAGAGCTGGTGCAAGCAAGCGGGGGCAGTGCCCTGGATTACCTGCACGTTGTTGAGGCCGAATTTCTCGCAGTTGCTCTCGATCAGGCTGACCACCTCTGCATCTCGCTCAATGGCGATCACCTGAGCTTTGGGGCAGAGAATGGCCGCTTCGATGGCGATGGTGCCTGTCCCGGCGCCGATATCCCACAGGCAGTGGTCTTCCCCCAAGCGCAACTGGCTTAGCACCAGCACGCGCACCTCGCGGGGGCTCATCGGGATCCCCGGGATCCGCTCAAAGGCAGAGTCCGGGATCCCTGGGGTGCGGTAGGGCCAAGAGAAGGGGGTTGCCATCGCCAAAGACCGCTGCCGCGAAAATGGCCATCTTCCTCAGCATAAGGCGAAGGCCCAACCGACTGGCTATGCTCTTTATGTCCTCCTGCAGGGAGAGGGGATCCCCGCTCTAGGCCAACCTAGGGCAGAAGTCCCCCTGAGGGCCGCACAAAGCTCCAAAGCTGATGATCGGACTCGAACCGATGACCTGCTCATTACGAGTGAGCTGCTCTACCGACTGAGCTACATCAGCAATTGTCGATACCCCCACATCCCTTTGTTCGGCCAGTTCAGCAGCGCAAACTGGGAACGCGGGACGGTAAAGCCGACTTGGATTCGTGTTAAGGCCTATCTATCCTAGCGCATCCTTGCCTTGCTCGGGATCCCCAGGGCCACAATCCCAAAGAGAGACCCAAGGTCAGCCAGGCCAGCCAGTCGCCTGTGCGCGTGTAGAAGGTGACCTGAGATTGCCGCCTGACCTCTCCGCTGACCACCCCGCGCTGAAAAATCGGGCCCACCCGTTGCATTCGACCGGAGGGATCCACCACTAGATTGCCGCCGGTGTTGTTGACGAAGACCACGCTGCGCCGGTTTTCAACCGCCCGGAAAACCGAGAGCCGCCCGTGGAGCAGCGGCCAGTGGCTGTTGCCAAACCAGCTATCGTCCGAGATGACAATCAAGGACTCGGCTCCCGCGCGGGTCAGAGCTCGGCTGGGGGCAGGCAGAACGCTCTCCAGGCAGATCATCACCCCCAAAGGCCCAAACAGCTCTCCTCCCGCCAGCGGCCGATAGCCATCGGGGGAGGGCACGTAGCGCCCTGACTCAAAGTAGGGGAAGATCCACTGCTTGCCAAACCAATCCAGCACCCGGCCCTGGGCGTCAAAGAGGAGGGCGGTGTTGAAAAACCGTTGCTCCTCCTCCGGCAGGTGAACTGTGCGGGGATCCGGCTCCGTGGCTCCCGTAATCAAGGCCCCTTCCGGGGGGAGGATGGCTTGCATCGGCTCGATCACATAGGGTTGCAGGGGGGTGTTCAGCAACCGGGCCCGCAGCGCTCCTTCCGGCCAGATCACCAACTGCGCTCCCTCAGCCACCGCCTGGGCCGAAAGCTGGTGCAGCTCCCGGTAGCGCTGGCTGCGGTAGTCCCAACTGCGATCCGCCTCCAGCCAGGCCACCTGCTGCACCGCCCCCACGCGAAAGCTGGGAGCCCCTTCCGCCGCCAAAGCATCAAAGTAGGCCAGCCGTAGGCTGCCGTAGGCCAAGACTAGCCCCCCCAGACCTAGGCCGCAGGCCAGCGTGCGCCGGATAGCGGGGTTCTTGGCCCCAGCGCCAAGTGCTCCCCTTAAGGATCCCTCCGCCCTCCACTGGCGGCAGAGCTGCTCGGCCAGCTGCCAAACCACGCCGTTGACGAACACAGCAAAAAAGGTCACTCCCCAGATCCCAGTGAGATCGGCAATTTGGATCCCGAGGGGCCAGTCAAAGAGCAGGGATCCCCAGTGGAAGGGAATCGGCCAGCGGAGCAGACCCAGCAGCCCATCCAGCCCTGTCCAGACCGTGGCCACCCCTAGGGGACGGGCCCAGGGGGGAAGTGGTTGGCTCAACTGCAAACTTAAGACTGTGGCCGTTGTGAAAAACAGAGGGATCAGGGGGGCCACCACTGCTCCCCCTAGGATCTCCCAGGCGCTGAGTACTTGAAGGGAGAAGGGATCCACCCAGAAGGCGTACAGGCACACCCAAAACCACAGGCCATAGGCCAAACGCCAGCGCCCCCACCCCTGTCGTTGTTCGCAAAGGTGAAACAGGGGCGCTAGGCCCAGCAGTGCCCCTGGGAACCAGTGCAACCAGCGGTTGGGGGATCCCAGGCACAGCAGCAAAACGGTTAACCCCGCCAACCCTCGGGATCCTGGGTTTTGGCGAACCGGTGGGAGCAAATCTAACTGTTGAGGGAGGGAGGGCAGCTCTAGGGCCATTGGCAATGCAGGAGAATCCCTTGGGTACTGGGGACAGCAGCAAGAGCCGACCTTGCTTGCCTCCCCTCATCTTCCCAGACCCTGCTGAAGCTTGCCAACTGTCCCAGCAGCCCTACTGCGGATACCACCGCTGTTGCCAGGCCCGCATTTGCTCAATCTCTACCTGCTGGGTGGTAACAATGGCTGTTGCCAGTTGCCGGATCTCAGGGCGCTTGGATTTTTCCAGAGCCTCTTGGGCCATAGCTAGCGCCCCCTCGTGGTGCTGAATCATAGCTTTCAGAAAGCGCAGGTCAAACTTGGGGTCAGCGGATCCCAGGTCGGTATCCATGCGCATGGCGGCAGCCATCTCCGGCGTCATGGTCATCTGGTGGCCCATCTCCTCATGCCACATCACGGGCTCCTGGGGAGCTTGCGGGTACCAACTCAGCCGCCAGCCTTGCATCTGCTTGATTTCTTGGCTTTGCGCTGCCACAATGGCCCTGGCCAACTGAAGAATTTCCCGCCGCCGGGATTTTTGCAGAGCCTCTGCGGCCATGCTCACCGCTCCCTCGTGGTGGAGGATCATCGCATCCAGAAACCGCAGATCGAAGGATTCGTCGGCAGGGCCTAGGCTAATCCGATGAGCTCTATCGCTTGAGAGCTCTCCCTTGTTCTCATGAGCAGTTGCCTCTGGCTCCAGCTCCCTGCCAACCCAGAGAGTGTCCAGGACAAGCCCACCAGCCAGGATGAGAGCCCAGATAGTTAGGTGCATCACCGCTTCCTCCGAAGACAACAGGTCAATATCCTACGCCCTCCAGTCCCCTCTAGAGTCAAGCCCTTTGGCGACCCTGCCAGCCAGAGTGGGATCCCTTAGCTTGGTGCCCCCATCTGGGCACCCCTGGCGTCGCCAGTTCAGGAAGTGGGGTTGGGTGTCAACAACTGCTCCCCTTGCAACATGCGAGCGGCAGCGCTGAACAACTCTTCCTCCAAGTAGGGCTTGGTGAAGTAGGCAGTGGCTCCCAGCTCCCGGGCTGTCTGCCGGTGCCGTTCTGCCCCCCTTGAGGTAAGCATAGCTACCGGAATATGCTTGAGGTTGCTGTCTGCCCGTATGCGGGAGAGCAACTCCAGGCCGTCCATGCGCGGCATCTCGATGTCGCAGAAGATGAGATCGCAGCGCAAGCCACCGCGAAGCTTTTCCCAGGCGTCCTGTCCATCGCGGGCTTGCTCCACCCGGTAGCCCACCTTTTGGAAGGACATGGAGAGCAGCTCCCGCACCGCAATCGAGTCATCCACAATGAGCACCGTGGTTTGATGGGTTTCCTCGGCACGTGGCTCCGCAGCGCGACGCTCTGCCCAGAGGCGGCTGAGATCGCGACGGCGGCCTTGGGCCATATCCACCAGTTCAAGGACATCAGCAATGGGCAGCACGCGACCATTGCCCAGCACCGTTGCCCCAGAAATGCCAGGTGGTTTGGGCACAGGCCCGCGCAATTGCTTGATCACGATTTCCTGCTCTTCCACAAAGCTGTCCACCTGCAGGGCAAGGTACTGGCCGGCACTTTGGAGGACAACAATGGGGATGATGCCCTCATCCTGGGCAACGCTGTAGACCTCGGAGCGGCTGCGGCTGTGGCTGCGGCTGTAGGACAACAGATTCGAGAGGGGATGGAAGGCAAGGCCTTGATCCCGCCAGGGAATGGAGGGCCGCCCCTGTTCATCCGGCTGCACCTCATCGACGGGAACATCCAGCATTTCCTCCACACCGTCGAGAGGAAAGGCGATCAGGGCTTTGTCGCTGACACACACCATCGCCTTGGAAATGCTTAAGGTAAGCGGCAGGCGGATGGTAAAAGTGGTGCCTTTGCCGCGCACGGAATCCACTTGGATGCTGCCGCGCAGATCGGTGATGTTGCGGCGCACCACATCCAAGCCAACCCCCCGCCCGGCCAGGTCGTCCACCTCGCTGGCCTCACGGCTGCTAAAGCCGGGGTGGAAGAGGACGTTGAATACTTCGTCTTCGGTTGCCTGCTCTGACAGCAGCCCCAGCCTTTGCGCCTTGGCCTTGATTTTCTCCACCGGGATGCCGGCGCCATCGTCGGCGACAACGATGATTGTCTGGTTGCCTTGGTAGAAGGCCCTGACGGTGATCTTGCCTTCAGGGGGCTTGCCCAAGCGGCGCCGCTCCTCAGGGGGCTCGATCCCGTGCACCAGGGCGTTGTTCACCAGGTGGGTCATCGGGTCGGAAAGCTCTTCCAGGATGGCTTTGTCGATGAGGGTGTCGCGGCCTTCCACCACCAGGCTGGCCTGTTTGCCCGTTTTGATGGAAAGATCACGGACGGCGCGGGGCAGGCGGTCGGCAATTTGCGCGAAGGGCACCATGCGCGCCCGGTTCAGGCCTTCTTGCAGTTGGGTGGTGACCTGGCGGAATTGGCGGGTGATCTGCTCTGCCTCATCCACCGCAAACTCGATGTCGGAGGAAGACTCGCGTACCCGCACGATGAGCTCAATGATCTCCTGGGCCAGAGTGTGGAAGGTCGTAAACTGATCCATCTCCAACTTGTCGAACTCTTGGCCTATGGAGTGCCCCACCCGCCCCCGAGTAGATTCCTCGCCGTTCCGGCCGAACCCCACCGTTGCCGCGCTGCTGCGGCTGGAGAACAGCGCCGCTTCCAGCAACGAGCGGTCGTACTGATCCCGCATGCGCTGGCCCAGCTCCCCTAGCTGTTGCACCCGGCCCAATAGGCCATCCAGAAACTGGCGCAGGCGAGTTTGGTTTTGCTCCATGCTGTTGCGGATGACCACCAGCTCTCCCACCAAGTTGTTGATGGAGTCGAGGTGGCGCACCTCCACCCGCATCACAGGGTTGCTGAGAGCAGATCGCCGTGGGGTCGGTGGGGTTGGGGTAGCCGGTGCCGTGGGGGCGGCTGTTGCCGGAGCGGGAGTTGCCGGGGCAGTGGCAACAGCGGGCGGAGAAGGCGCCGGCGCTGCTGCAGAGGCCTGGGGGGCAACCTCGAGATCGCCTAGGAGGGATTCCAGTTGGGCTGCGAAATCATCGGCGACCTCGCTGCTCACGGCTGCAGGGGATCCCACAATAGGAGCGATGACCTCTTCCAGCTCAGGCGGCACCGCTGGTTCGGCGGCATCGAAGAGGGCAGCCAAATCGTCCAAACTTGGCGCAGGAGAGGCTTCCGGCGCTTCTTCCTCCAAGGGCCGCATCTCATCTGGGGAAACGGTCGCGCTCTGGGCAGCCAAGAATTCATCCTCTGTGAACAGGCTTTCCAGTTGGCTGGCCAAATCGTCCTCTGCCGGCTGAGGATCCCTGTCCTGCTCTGGGGCAGCCACAAGCGGCTTGGGCAGGGACACTTCAGCCAGACTGCTTGCCTGGAAAGCTTCTGTGTTGCTTAGGGAGACGGCGGCGTCGGGGAGTAGGTCTTCTTGGGTGCTCGCCGCTTCGGCAAGGAACTGGCTTAGCTCCTCCAGATCCACCTGGCCGTCGCCATCGGTATCCAGAGCCGAAAGGGATCCCCCAATCGCCGCACCTAGCCCTTCGGTATCAGGCTCCTCGGCAAAGAGAGCCTCGAGGCGGTCGAAGGACTCCGCGGGCTGCCCCTCCGGATAGAGAGCTCCTTCCTGAACCGGGAAGAGGTTCTCCAAAAGAGCCCAGTCCTGGGCTTCTGCCGCATCCCCAGTGCCCGGGGCGTCCTCCAGTGTCTCCCCGGCGAAGAGATCGGCTAGGCCCAGCTTCGCCCCCAGGTCTGGGGTTTCCGCTGCCGTCGGCTCATCGGAAGGGGCCAAGACGCTCTCCGGCGCAGCGGCAAATCCCTCCAAAGCAAGCGAAGATTCCTCAGCGAAGAGGTTTTCAAGCTGCTCAACTGCGGCCACGCCAAAGTCGGCGATGCCAAAAGAGGGTTCAGGAGCCGCCTCGAAAGATGTGGAAGGTTCGCTGGCTTCTTCTAGGCTCGACCAGGCCTGATCCGCTGCCGAGACAAGGCCCTCCAGGCTGCCTTCAGCAGCAGAGTCCAAAAATGTCAGGGATCCCGTCTCATCGGGAACAGAAAAGTCCTCAGGCCAGAGGTCGGCAGAGAACTCGGCCCGCAAGTCTGCTGCCGCCTCCCCATCCCCAGGGATCGGCTGGAGGGACGAAGACAACTCCTCTGCCCAGAGATCCGCCTCCGGCCCACTGTCGGGAGCAGCCCCAAGGTCAGGCAACTGGGACAGCTCCTGCAGAGGAGAACTCTCTACTGCAAGCTCCTCGAGCTCGAACAAGGCCTCCACTCCGGCACTTGCAGCTTCGTCTGCAGCCGGGGCTTCCTCGAGGCTTGCCGCAGCAACTTGGGCCGCCAGAGGGACATCCCAGACGGCCTGACTTGTTTCCTCGGCCCCTCTCAGCTCGGTAGGCTCGACAGAGGCCAGCTCTGCTGCCGCTTCGTCCACTACTTCGGCAAACAGCTCCGCCAAATCCGTTTCCCCTCTCCCCTCTTCTGGGCTCAGCTCCTCGAACACCTGCGAGAAAGGCTCAGGGGAAGGAGGGATCAGCTCCGGCGGTGGCTCCTCAATATCGGATAGCTGCTCTGCGTTGGCAAACAGCTCGTCAAAGGCGGAGGAGGCTTCTGCTTCCAGACTTAAAGGAGTCGCTTCGAAGTCGCTTGAGCCAAAGCCTAGCCTGTCCTGCGACCCGTCGAGTACTGCTGCAGCTTCTTCCGGCGCGGCGACGCCCTCTTGGGCAAGGTCGGCGGCTGCTTGCCAGTCTTCCTCGGTCAAAGTCTCGGTGGACATCTCCGACCAGCTCAGACCTGGGCTCTCCTCGCCTGCCAGGACACCGTCCATCTCCCAAGGGGACGGCGGCTGCCCGACCAGCAGATCCCAGGCCGCCTCCACGCTCTCCGACCCCTCCGCTTGCAGGGTTGCTTCGACGGGGGTCGCCTCTTCTGATCCAGGTTCCTGGCTCCCCTCGGCTGCAGAGGATTCTTCTGCCGGGATCCCAGCAGCCGCCCAGTCCGCTGGGGCAGCCGTGCTCTCGGGTTCGCGGAAGAGTGGCTCTGGCTCTCCAACAGGGCCCAGGTCGAAGGAGGTGGGGATCCCTGGCTCCTCAAGGGCCGGTGGCACAGGGCGGAAGGCCAATAACTCAGAGGAGGGCTGGATGGTATGCGCTGCTCCGCTGGCCAGAGCCTGGTGAGCCTGTTTCAAATCTCGCAGAACCGGCAGAGCCAGTTGCCGCAAATCCTGGGCGGGATCCGCCAAGATCTCGCCAATTAGGCGGGCTAGGGCTGTCCAGCCACCCAGATCCACAGACTCAGCCTCTCCCACCTCCTGGAGCGATTGAACCAAGCTTTGCAAAGCGGGCCGCGTAGCTGGGTCATCGGGACGTTTGAACAGCTCCAGCATCTGGCGCAACAGGGCTGGGATCCGCTGATGAACCACCACCTCCAAAGGATCTGGGGGTGCAGCGGGAGCCACAGGGTGAGCCAGTTGCTGCAATTCCGCCGAAGCCGCCACCTCTTCGGCTCTCCCCGCCAAGACAAGTTGCTGCCCTTGCTTCAAATCCCGCAAGGCAACCAACGCCAACGTTCGCAGATCGGCGTCGGGGTTGCCCAGGGCTTGCTCGAAGGTTTCGGTTAACTGTTGCCAGCCCACCAGATGATGCACTTGCCCGATCTGCTTGAGAACAGCATTGGCCGCCAGCAACTGCTCGCGAACGCCCGGCTGATCCCCGCGCTTGAACAGCTCCAACATCTGCCGCAACTGCTGCGGCACCACTTCCGCCATCTCTTGTTGTAGAGTGCGGGCTGCTGGTGGCGGGGGGGCAGCCGGAGCAGGTCTAGAGACAGGGCCAGCGCCGAGAAGGCTCTGAATGTAGTTTTCAGTCTCCTGAAAAACTGGCTCCAGTTCCGCCAGCGTCGAGTTGCTGAACTCCTGGGTGAGACCGCGAGGGCTTTGCAGCTCGTCCAAAAGCGCCGTCAGCCCATCAAAAACTCGCAGCAGCAGCGTCTCCAAGTGCTGATCCACCGGCACTTCTCCCAGGCGAGAGCGAAACACGTTGAAGAAATCCTCTAGGCGGTGGGCAGTCTGCTGAATGCTGGTGAGGCCCAGCATGGCTGCTCCGCCTTTGATGGAGTGGGCAGCTCGGAACAACTCGTTGATCAGCTCAGGATCGCTCACGCTGTCCCGCAGGCTGAGGAGCCCCTGCTCGATCGTGGCCAAGTGGTCGCGGGCTTCTTCGATGAAGTAACTGAGGATCCGCTTTTGTGCTTCTTCATTCATGGCAGGAGGTTCCTCCTACAGCCCACAGGTACTCATATCAGTAGTAACAGATCGGACAGGGGAAGCTTTCCCATGCCCGAATTCTGCTTTGCGACAGAGGGATCCTGATGTCCCTGAAGCGCGGCAGCTTCCCATCGGGATCCTTGTCCCTAGGATGCCCGCGAACCGAGCAGATTTGCTCATTCATCCCCCACCCGGAAGCGACCGACAGAAGCTTGCAGCTCGCGAGCGATGCTCACCAACTGTTGCAGCGAGCTGGCTACCTTCTGCGCCTCCTCGGACGTCTCGTTGGCTGTCAGCGCCACTGACTGCATGAGATGGGCTACAGCGCGGGAGGTCTCTGTTTGTTGCACAGTAGCCTGAGAAATCGCCCGCACCAATCCGTCGATCTGGTGGCTGATCTCGATGATCTCATCCAGACTGTTTTTGGCCTGCTCGGCCCGCCTTGTTCCCTCTATAACCACCTGCGTCCCCTCCTCCATGGCTGTCATGACGTTGCTGGTTTCCGACTGGATCTGCAGCACAATCTGCTCAATCTCTTTTGAAGCCTTGGCGGCCCGGTCGGCCAGTTGTCGCACCTCATCCGCCACGATAGCAAAGCCTCGTCCCGCCTCGCCGGCCCGAGCGGCCTCAATACTGGCGTTGAGGGCAAGCAAGTTGGTGCGCGAAGCAATTTGTGAGATCAAAGCCACAATCTTGGAGATCTCCTGCGAGGATTCCGCCAAGCGTTTCACCTTGCGGGTTGTCTCTGCTGCCATTTCCCGAATTTCCAGGATGCTGGCCACCGTGCGATCCACCGCTTCTCCACCCCGGGCAGCCGCTTCTGTGGCCTGGGCAGTGACATTGGCTGCCTCGCGGGCGTTGTTGGCCACCTCTTGAATTGATTCCGTCATCTCCTGAATGGAGTTGAGGGAGTTGGAAATTTCCTCCGCCTGGCGCAAGGCGTCGGCAGAGAGGCTGCGGGCAAAGTCCTCATTCTGCAAAGCAGCGTCGTTGACAGCAGCGGCGGCCCGCTTCACTTGGATCACGATGTCCCGCAAGCTGCGGATGGTCAGGTTGAAAGAGTCGGCGACGGCGCCAAGCACATCGGCAGTGACCTCCGCCCGCACCGTCAAGTCTCCACGGGCTGCCCCCTCCACATCATCCAGGAGGCGAATTACCTGCCGTTGCAAGTCTTCCTTGGCTTGGCCTTGCTCGGCGGCCCGCTGGCTTAGATCGGCAAAATGGGCCTCAAGGGCGGCGGCCATTTGGTTAAAGCTGTTGGCCAAGCGACCCAACTCGTCATCCCCTCTCGCCTCTGCCCTTACGGAGTAATTCCCCTGGGCCAAGGCAGCGAAGTGACTGGACAACTCTTGGACGGTGGAGCGAATGTGTTTGGCACTGCTAGCTGCAAGTACAGCCCCAACTCCTGCGCCGACAACTCCCCCTCCAATTACCCCCCCAATCCAGCGAGCTCCCCCATTGGCCGGGATCCCAAGGCCGATGACCAAGCCAGCAGCCAAACTCACAGCTCCTTGGATCAGCGCCAGCGTCAACTGATTGGCCGTCAGTCGGCTAGGCAGTTCCTGCCCGGGTATGCTAGGGAGAGGAACAGTGAGCGTAGGCAGGCTTGGTACCGTTTTACCCGTCTCTCCTGTCTTGCCCTCCTCGGGATAAAAGGCCGCCGGCTCGCTGCCATCCATGCCGGCCAGTTCGCGATCCAGACGGTCCAGCTCATCGAGCTCGAAAGGGGCGGAGGCAACGCTGGTCGTGTCTTCTTCGGGGGCAGGGATCGGCTCACTCATGGGGGCAGCCAATTCTGTTGGCAAGCTCTCCTCTAGGGATCCCACCTCCTCTTCCGCAAAAGTGGGTAGGGAGAAGCCCATCTCCTCGGGAAAGTCCGCATCGCTAGCCAACTGCGTGATAGAATCGCTGCCTGAATCCTGGAGGTGCTGCTGGTCGAATTCGTTGAGGAAGGCAAAATCGTCATCGACTGCCGGGCCTGTCTGAGGCTGCTCCCTGCCTGCTTGCAAGTCGGTCCCGCCTGGAACCCTCAGTGGCGTTACCTGAGGGTTAGCGGGCAGCGGGTGAGAGAAGGCAAACGGATCCGCAGGCTCCAATTCTAGCCCTGTCTCAAAAGGAGCCGCAAAGCTTTCTTCCTCGCCAAAAGTTATCTCATCAGCGGCAAAGCCGTCGCTTCCCATCGAGAAGGGATCCCGAGCAAAGGGGTCGGCCTCTTGTTCCCTCATCGCCTCAAACTCAAACTGGGGAAAGGGAGCCGCCTCCTGCGCTTGAGGTGGAAACTCCCCTTGAGGTTGGAGGTTGCCTTCCTGCACCGGAGAGGGGACGTCCGCCAGCTCCGGCGCCATCTGCAACAGCTCCTCCAGGCCCCTGCGGGCCGACTCCAGCTCCTCAGGATCGCTGGCCGTCTTGAGGATGGTATCGTAGGTATGGCGGGCTTCCAGCAACTGCCCCGCTTGCTTCTGGGCCGAAGCCAGCAGCAACTTGACAGCAGTATCCTGCGGCTGAGCAGCGGCTACCTGGTTGAACAACCGCACTGCCTCGACGTAGTCTCCCTGCCAAAAGGCGACCATCGCCTCGGTAAAGTCTCTCTGATTGTTCGCGCTCGAAACCATGGACCCTCCTTTCCCTGCTTGGCTACCTCTGTTGCTGCTTCAACCCAAATGCCCAGAACTCACCCAACACCAACCCGCCCAAACCCTTTAGAGTTGTTGGGCTACAGATGGGTTACCTCTCCCAACTGGCTGCCCTGCTCCCAACAAAGAATGGGCTCTTGCCCTCCTTCCGTAAAACATTGGGGTAGCACAGCCATGCTCCCCGGCTGGCCTGGTGCAAATCTCTAGGGAACAAGATCGGCTCCATTCTTTCCATTGTGAATGGCTTTGGAAATTGACTACGATAGAAACTATACATTTCCGCATTTCTGCCGAACTGGCGGCTAGCCATTCCTCACCCCCAACGGTCGGATCTCAGGATGGCCGACTGATCCAGCAGCGGCAAGCGGGCTCCCGTCGCAGGCACCACCCATTCCCCTCGCAAGAAGGGAGCTATCGACTTAGGAGCCACGAGGACAGGCCGCACCGACTCAGTCTTCAGCCACTCCATGCCCACAATTAAATCCACAGCCAGGCCCATCAGCAAATCCTGTTGATCCATTACGGCCACCACAGGGAGCTCGGCGCGGTCGAGGTTGAGGGGCGGGCTGATCCCCAAAAACTGGCCCAGATCCGCAACCCAGATGATTTCGCCCCTCAAGTTCAGAGTGCCCAGCAGAACTGGGGCGACATTCGGCATGGGGGTAATTTTCTCGGGGCCGATGCTCATCACCTCCACAACCGATACCGCGGGCAACGCAAATTCCTCCCCAGTAGCAACCTTGAATTTTAGGAAAAGCTCTCCCTCAGGAGCCTCTATTTCCTGCAATTCTTGGGTCTCATCCCCCATCAATAAGTCCAGATCCCCCAGCATGACGCTCCCCCGTATTGATGGTCTGTGGAGAGGTGGCCACCGCTCCCTTGCCCAGGGCCTAGAGCCCTTTTGGGCTCTGCCGGAAAGCATAGAGGCAGGATGGGCGGTTCCTAGCCTCTCAGTAATTGCTTAATCGTACCCACCAGTTCCTGCGGCTGAAAAGGTTTGGCAATATAGGCATCTGCTCCCTGGCGGAGCCCCCAGTAGCGGTCGAACTCTTCCCCTTTGGAAGAACACATGACAATCGGGGTTTTTTGGGTGAGCGGGTCGGCTTTGAGGAGACGGCACACCTCGTAGCCATTCATACGCGGCATGACAATGTCAAGCACAATCAGGTCGGGTTTGTTTTGCTTCACCGCCTCTATGGCTTCCACCCCATCTCCCACCGTCATCACCTCGAAGCCGTTTTCCTGCAGCAACTTGCTGATCATCTCCCGCTGAGATTGGCTGTCTTCCACCACCAAGACGCGACTCATTTTTGTCTGGTCTCCTTGATCTCCCGCAACTGCTGTTTGATGGTAGCTAGTAGCTCTTGAGGCTTGAAAGGTTTGGTTACATAGGCATCGGCTTGATTGCGCTTAGCCCACTCGATATCAAAGGCTTGATCTTTGGTGGAACACACGACAATGCGGATGTGCTTGGTGCTTTCATCTCCCTTCACTTCCCGGCACACTTCGTAGCCATTCATGCGAGGCATGACGATGTCCAGCACCACCACGTCGGGCTTCTGCTGACGAATGATGTCCATCGCCTCTACACCGTCCATCGCGGTGGAGACTTCCAACCCGTTTTCGGAGAGCAGGTTGGCAATAGTCTCTAGGTAGGTACGGTTGTCATCCACCACCAGCACTTTGCTCATGGTCATCTCGCTCCTGTTGTGTTTTGCGGGTCTGGTCAAATCTAGCGGCTGCGTAAACTACCCGACTCCGACCGCTAAGCGGTACGGAGCAGGCTTAAGCGCTACGCGCCGCTGACGCGAAGGGTAGCCCTGCAGTTGGCAAGCCAACCACGGACCTCCAGGCCGGTTTACAGCGGCCCCCAAAAGTGCAATCCCGTTAGCACTGTTAAAGTCTGCATCTCCCTCCCAGCCACAGGCCGGGTTGACACAGCGAAAATGCTTCCCTTCCCGTTGCCCAAGCCACAAACACCGGTGACAAGTTTGCGAAGTGTAGGCGGGCGATACTAACACCACCTTCACCCCCGCTCTTGCTGCCTTGTAGTGCACAAACTGCCGCAGCTGGGAGAACGCCCAATTGTTTGCTCGTCGCCGCTCCGTCTTGCTGCGCGGCTGTTGATTGGTACGTTCCCTAATTCCAGTCAAGTCCTCCAAGGCAATAAAGCTGTGGGTTGCCAGTGCTCGAGCAACAATAGCTAAGGACTCCGTCCCGCTGACGCGAGTAGAGATGCAGTGGTTCACCCAAGCTTGAAAGCGTCTCTCACGACCAGACAGCCGTTGCAGCAGCTCCCGACATCTCCGCCGAGTGCTGCGTGTGCCCTGACTGGCCTTGCGTTGGAGAAGCGCTCTCAAGCAGGAGTAGCGGTCTCTGACCTGGTTCAACTGCTGTCCATTCCAGTGATCCGCCTCAGAGGTATGAGCAATATCTCTCCTACCCAAATCCATGCCCATTGCCTTGACAGCGTGCTCCGGCTCTGGTGCCTCAGACTCCACGCCAATCTGAATGAAGTAGGAACCGTCTTGGCGTTTGACCAACGTAGCTGCTTTGGGATGAGAACCCGCAAGCATCCCGCGCTGGTAGTGACCTACATCCAGCTCAAAGCGCTCGCGTCCCTCAACGGTGGTCAGTGACACTGTCCAGTCCTTCTCCCGAAAAGAAAAGATGCGGGCACCGTAGGTAACAAAGCCGCTCTTGAACGCTTTGACCGGACGATTCTTTTGCTGGGCAACCTTGCGGGCAGCGGCTAACCTTCTGCCTACCTGTTGTGCCACTCGCGCTAGCGGGACGGAGTCCTTATTGCTGGAGAGCCCAAAGCGGGTACGAATTTCGCGGTAGCAGAGCGATT
>NZ_JANSIZ010000033.1:0-29350 GCF_047462315.1 Synechococcus sp. H60.2
CGCCCCCGCCCGTCCCGCCCCTGCAAAGCCGGCCCACCCCCACCCCGGATCCTCTCGAGCCAGAGCCGCCCGCCCAGCGCTTCCGCATCACCTACGGCAAAACCGGGGATCTGCGCTGGCTGGGCCACCTGGATCTGATGCGGCTGTGGGAACGGGCCTGTCGGCGCGCCGGCTTGCCCTTGGCCTTTAGCGGCGGCTATCACCCCATGCCCCGCCTGGCCAACGCCAACGCCCTGCCCATCGGCCAGGAAGGCTATGGGGAGATCCTCGATCTGGAACTCCTGGCCCGCCCTGGGGCTCCCTTTGCCCCGGAGGAGCTGCGCGCCCTGCTTGCCGAGCAACTGCCCCCCGAAATCTCCATCCAGGCCATTCAAGAGATTGGCCTGCGGGATCCCTCAGCCACCGAAGCCGTCTATGCCGCCGAGTATCAGCTCACTGTTAGCTGTGAGTCGCCTACTGCCAATTGGCCTGCCTGGGTTACCCAGATCCTGGATGCGCGGGAAATTTGGATTGAGAAATCTTCCAAGGCGGGCAAAGCTTCCCTCTTCAATGCCCGTCCCCTGCTTTACTACCTAGAGTTCCAGGGCTTAGCCCCTGACGGCAGTGCCTGCCTCTTCTACCGCGGCAGTTGCCGCAACGACGGCGCTTACCTGCGGCCCGCCCAACTGCTGCAAATGGCCGAGGCCTTGGGCCTGCCCCGCTGGACGCTACAGATGGCCAAGCGGCTGCGACTGCTCTGGGACAACGGCACCTCCGATCCCAACTGAGGAGCAGCCCCAGGATCAACCGGACAAAAAGGAGACCAAGGCTGCTTCCCGTCCCTGTCTGGGCTGAGGGATCCGACAGGCGCTATTTCTATTGCTGGCTTCTGCCGCTGCAGGGCTTACCAGGACAACCTGGCCAAAGGCAGGGCAGGCATCTTCTGAAATGGAGACACAGAAAGATAACTTGGCAGCCCCATACTTTTACTTTAAGGTGGAGCCGAAGAGACCATGGGCAACTCTGGTTGCTCGCCAATGGTGCTTATAGAGTTAGTATACTTAGTGATGAGGCGTACTGTTTCCAGGCGAGCACCTAATCACGGTGAGAAAACCGGGCGGTGGCAAGCGCCTAGGGGATGCCAACGTCTCAGCCAACCTGAAAGGACTCTGTCCCGCTACGCGAACAGAAAAGTGAGCAGAACCTTGGAACTTTGCCCCAAGGAACTGTCTAGAGGCGGCTTGACAACGCCTTTACGAGTTCGTCTGTGGACTACGTAAGAATCCCCCACCTTCAGGCGGAGGGAGTGTCAATTCTAACTCAGTACCCAGGCCAGGTAACGGGCGCAACAGGGCCCAGTTGATAGGTGGTACAGAGAGGTGTGCCCCTTTGGCCTGTCTCTAGCATTCTATTTTCCCCTGAGAAGGTGTTTCTTTCTGCGTGCAAACTCTGTCTTTCTGTGGATCTAGGCTGGCACAATTGGGCTTCTGCCACAAACCATCATCTAATTTCTTCTGGGGTGCCTGAGTCGGAGTGGTGTCATCTTGCCTCCCGAGCCTATCCATGAATCCCCATGCAAATCCCACCCAATCCTAAGGATGCGATGAGCTTGGATTCACCTCATCGATGGTGGAGTGGAAGCCCAGCAAATCGGTCATCCTCCGTCAAAGTAGAGCTTAGGGTAATAGACAGCCCCATGATGAATCGATTTTGGCTAATTGAGCGGATCCCGACAAAAGAACAGCACCTCGCCGCAAGGAGGGTTCAATCCACAACCGCAGGCCCTGGGGGCGGGGAGGAAGGTTAATGCCCAGGCAGATTGTCATTGACGAGCAACATCGCGTCGCTGCTGTCTTCGCTGAAGACCAAGTGCAAGAGCTGATTGTTGCTAGTGGCACCCACCAGGTGGGAGATGTCTACGTCGGGATCATCGAGAACGTCCTGCCCAGCATCGACGCTGCCTTTGTCAACATCGGCTCCGGCGAACGCAACGGCTTTATTCACGTCAGCGACCTAGGCCCGCTGCGCCTTAAGCGCAACCATGCCTCCATCTCCGAGCTGGTTCTGCCCCAGCAGAAGGTGCTGGTGCAGGTGATGAAGGAGCCCACCGGCAACAAAGGGCCACGCCTCACCGGCGATCTGGCCTTTCCAGGGCGGTACTTGGTGCTGCGACCCTACGGCAAAGGGGTTCATCTGTCCCGCCGCATTGAGGATCGGGAAGAACGCAATCGCCTGAAGTCGCTGGCCATTTTGATCAAACCCCCGCAGATGGGCCTGTTGGTGCGCACCGAGGCCGAGGGGGTATCTGAAGAGGCGATGATCGAAGACCTGGAGCAATTGAAAAAGCTCTGGGAGGATATTCAACAGCAGTATCAGGCGGCACGAGGGCCAGGGCTGCTCAGCCGAGACGACGATTTTATCCAGCGGGTGCTGCGGGACGTTTACTCGGAGGATGTAAACCGTATCGTTACCGACTCTGTTGCTGGCGCAAAGCGGGTGCGCAGCTATCTGCAAGGTTGGAACAAGGGCCAGATGCCGCCCGGCGTCGTGGTCGATGCCCACCGTGATCCCACCCCCATCCTGGAGTATTTCCGGGTCAATGCAGTCATCCGGCAGGCGCTGCGACCGCGGGTGGATCTCCCCTCCGGTGGCTACATCGTCATCGAGCCCACCGAAGCCCTGACGGTGATCGATGTCAACTCCGGCTCTTTCACCCAATCGGCCACCTCTCGCGAGACAGTGCTGTGGACAAACTGTGAGGCGGCCACCGAGATTGCTCGTCAACTGAGGCTGCGCAACATTGCCGGCGTGATCGTGGTGGATTTCATCGACATGGATTCCCGCCGCGACCAGTTGCTGGTTTTGGAGCACTTCAACAAGGCCCTCGCCCACGACAAAGCCCGTCCTCAGGTGGTTCAGTTGTCGGAATTGGGGCTGGTGGAGCTCACCCGCAAACGGCAGGGGCAAAGTCTTTACGAGATCTTCGGCCACTCTTGTCCTACTTGTGAGGGGCTAGGGATCCTGGCCCGCCTGCCAGGAGCTGAGCCAGGACGGCTGTTGACGGTCGAAAGTGGCCTGCCGGTAACGTTGCCTACTGAGGGGGAGGAGGGCGAAGAGGACGGTTCCAGCCCAAGCCTGCTCCAGGAGGGCGACTCGCAGCGGACGCGTCTGCGGCTGGGGAGCGATGGGGTGTCGCGAACCGAAGGCCGTGTCTCCTTGCGCCGCTCCCGTCCCACCCCAGAACAGCGACCGGATCTGGAGGAACCACGGATTGAGGTGGGGCGCAAACGCCCCCGCGACGAGTGGGTGGATCCCCGCGTAGGCCAGCGCCCAGTTTCCCGGAGCGGGGACATTGGGGCAGAAGGGGGCAGCCTGGAGCCGCCGGGGGAAGATCTCTTGCCGCCGGCAGGGGGCGGAGCGGAGCAGAAGCGCAAAGAATCCCGGCGTCCTGACTGGGGAGAAGATGCGGAAGAGCAGGGTTCCCGCAAAGACCAGTCCGCCTCTGGGCGATCCGCTCGCGCCGGTGGGGTGGAGTTCCCAGAAAGCCGTCCAGCCCGGCAAGCCATTACTGTGGAGATGACCCCCTTGCAACAGCGGGTCTACTCAGAGTTAGGGCTGTCGCCGCTGTTGCTCCTGGATCAGCCACCGCCCTCAGGCCGCGACACAGTGGTGATGGTGGCCCTGCCGGGCACTGTAAAGATGGCCAGCCCGGAAGAGGCGGAGGCCGGTGCAACTTCTGGCAACGGCACGGCGGAGAGGTTTCCCCCTGAAGCCGCCGCTTTGCCGGAGCAGGAGCCGGTGAATACTCTTCCCCCACCAGAGCTCCCCGAGTCGGAAACTCCGCCTCTGTCATTGATGGCGGAGCCGGCGGCAACGGTGACGCCCCAGGAGGTAGTCATCGACCCGTCTCAGCAATCTCCGGCAGCCTCCAGACGACGGCGCTCCCGCAGCAGCTAGCCAGCCCGTTGAGCCCGGGAGCAAACCCCGCCGTTGGTCAGTTGGCTCAGTCTAGAGTATCGTTGACTCCAGAGCTTGGGGTATGGACAAGGCAGCGCAACCCAGCCTGAGGTGGGAGGGATCCCTGTGGCAACGAGGGATGCAGCGCGTGGCGGGGGTGGATGAGGTGGGGCGAGGGGCTCTGGCCGGGCCGGTGGTGGCAGCAGCGGTGATTTTGCCGGCCCATCTGGAGCCGGAGGCGCTGTCAGGGGTGAAGGACTGCAAACAACTGCGCCCGCCGCAGCGTGCCTACTGGGCGGAGCGGATTGCCCAAGTAGCCCTGGCCGTAGGCATTGGTAGTGCCTCTGCTGCCGAGATCGACCGGCTCAACATTCGCCAGGCCACGCTGCTGGCCATGCAACGGGCGCTGGCGCAGGTGGGGGAAGTGGAGCACATCCTGCTGGATGGGTTGCCGTTGGCAGAGCTGGGATCCCGGCAGACGGCGCTGATCAAGGGGGATCAGCTCAGCCTCTCCATCGCCGCCGCTTCTATCGTGGCCAAAGTCTGGCGGGATACCCTGATGCAGAGCTGGGATCAGCAGTACCCCGGCTACGGCTGGTGCACCAACGTCGGCTATGGCACCCAGGAGCACCGACTGGCGCTGCAGCGCTTGGGGCCGAGCCCCCAGCACCGCCGTAGCTTTGCCCCCCTGCGAGACTTGCAGGCAGGCGAAATTGGAGGGTAGGATAGGGGCTATGCACTGCCCACGTAGCTCAGCGGACTAGAGCACTGGGTTCCGGTCCCAGGGGTCGGAGGTTCGAATCCTTTCGTGGGCGTTTCTTCCAGAAGCCGACAGCGGAGGAGCACTTCTCTCAGCAGGATCTGGATCTAAGCCTTAGCTAGGGGCTTGCAGTTGGTTCCGGTAGCACATAAACGGACTCCACCTGGCCTCCTGCTGCTGGCACGGCCTGGATGGTGCCTTTTTCGATGTGATAGATGACCTTTTCTGCTTGCAACTGATTTTCCCCTTGGCGGATGGTAACCTGGCCCTCCAGCTCGATTCGCTGCTCCTGGCTGTAGTACACCGCTCTCTGGGCGCGGGCCGTGAGGCGCTCGGCAGGGAAGCTGAGGGTGACGTTGCCGGTGGCTACAAACACCCCCGTGTTGGCATTGGCCTCCTGGACATTGGCGCTAATGCTGATGGCACGCGGGCTTTGCCCCCAGGCCAGGCTGGGGATCGCCAGCAGCAGCGCCACCCCCACCGCCCAGGTCAGCCCCCTTAGCTGGCACCTGTTTCTCTGCTCAAGGTCGATCCCAACGGCCATGCGCGTCACCTCAATCAAACCACCCCACCTGCCAGTCTAGCCTGGGATCCCTGGCCCCGCTGGTGGGGCAGTGTGTTAGCTTAATCGGCGCGAAGCCCCGCACTGTATGGGTGAAGAGCCAATCAGTGTCGGGATGAAAGCCGTTCGTGCTACAAGTGGGGAGCACAAGTTAAATCTCTGGAGAGTTTCCCGCCGTGGGTTGCAGGGTGGCCGGACGCTGAGACCTCTGTACCAACAAGTCTGGGAAGCGGGAAGCCCGTACGCTATCGGTGCGCGCAGCGTGGCGTCAGCCATGTTGTGTTGACTCAACGAAGATGGGTGTCGGGAGTTGTTCACTCCTTACCATTGCCTCCCTTGGGCAAAGCTTGGGCCAGTTGCTTTTCCAACTCGCTGACCCGCTGCAGCAACTGGCGGTTGGTTTCCAGCAGCTCCCGCGCCTGGCTGCTGAGATAGGGATCCGATTCCCACCAGTTGATCCCAATCTCCTTGGCCTTGTCCACCGAAGAGATCAGCAGCCGAATGCGGACACTGAGCAGCTCCACATTGCCCACCGAAACGGTGATGTCTCCAGCAATAACAATGCCCTTATCCAGCACCCGCTCCAACACGTCGGCTAGCGAGGAGCCGTGAGTGGCCGTATTCAAGGGTTGAGAGCTAATCGGCACAGGGTTCATCGACCTCCAGAGCACACCCACAGGCAGAAGACCTAGCCAGGCAGTTGGTCTAGCAGATAATTCAGCAACTGGGATCCCTCTTCATAGCGCTTGCCGGCCCGGGGCAACAGCACGTCGGCACACAAGGCGCGAAAGTCGGCATTGTCTTTGCTCACCGCCAGCTCGTGCTCCTTGACGATGCGCCCGATCATCAGACAACTGCGCAGGCTAGGGTGGCGGGTCAAATCCAGCTTGCGGCGAAAAGCCCGCACAATGTGCACGATCTTGAGGGCATCGGGGGCAGATAGACCAATGCGGGCAGTGAGGATCTCTTTTTCGGTCTCGATGTCCGGTTCCCCCATATCGATGGTGATCATCCGATCCAGCAGCGCATCTTGGGCCTTGTGAACCCCGGTGTATTCCTCTGGGTTAGAGGTGAAGATGGCCCGGAACTGGGGATGCACCCGCAGATATTCGGAGCGGTTGCTATCTGGCGGCAACACCAGCAGCCTCTCTTCCAAAGCGCTCAGGAGGGCGTTGTTGGCCTCAGGGCGGGAGCGGTTGAACTCGTCGTAGATGAGGGTAAAGCCCTCGCGGCAGGCCAAGGTGAGGCGGGCATCCACCCAGCGCTGCCGCACGTCTTCTTCCATTTTCACCACCGAGTGGATGAAATTATCCACCACCCGCCGATGGGTAAAGCCGGTGCGCCCGCCGATCAGGTCGGAAGAATCAAAGCGATCATCGCCGTAGATCAGCATGATGGGGCGGCCCAGCAGGCTGGCCAAATGCATCGCCAGGGTAGTCTTGCCCGTGCCCGAAGGCCCCCGCAGATGCACCGCAAAACCCGACTGCAGATAGCGCAAAGCGCGGCGGGTAATCCGCTCGATGTAAGGAGTGTTCACAAATTGGCGGGGACGCGCCTGCAGAACCGTGGCCATAGCAATACCCAACTCTCAATTGCCGTGACGCTCTTGCCTTGACTATAGCCGCAACGGTTTTCTTGCGCTCCTAGGGATTGCGCTGGGCTCAGACCACAACCGTCGCTGACACCATACGCCGCAAGGTGGCCAAGATTTCCGAGGGATCCACCCCCAGATCCACCGCAGCCCGGGCTAGCAGATCCCGCACCCGCTCCCGATCCCCGATCACCTGCAGCAACGTGACATCGGGATCCTGCGCTTGCAGGCTGGCCACATAGTCGTTGACGTAGGCCACGATGGGATCCAGCTCAGGGGTGGGCTCGGGCGGAACTGGCGGAGGTTCAGGGGGTGTCACAGGAGGAGGGGCTGTGTTGTCTGAGACTGGAACTCCAAGCTCTGGTTGGGTAACCTCAGACGAAACCGTTGCTGTAGCTTTGACCGAGCTCTCAGGCGGCTTATCACCCTCTTCAGATTCCTCAAGATCTGGGACAATGGCCTGATCCCCTGGGATCCCATTCCCCCACACCTGCTCGTGCAACGCCCTGCGGAAAGCCGCCAAAGCCTGCCGCAAAGCCTCGGCCTCTGCCCGCTGTTCTTGAGCAATCTGAGCCAGCTCCTGCCGCGCCAGTTGCTGCAAAGCTTGTACCCACTGCCGCAATTCGGCACAGAACGCCTGCCGCACTTGTCGGGTTTGGTTAGCCATGGCCTGCCGCGCCTGGGCACAGGTGCTCAGCAGGCTCTCCACCGTCGCAGCCAAGTCGGCCCGAAAAGTCCGCAGCTCCTGCTGTTGGGCCTGCGATTGGGCGGCTCGTTCTTGGGCCATGCGAGAGAGAAGCTCCGCCACTGCTTTGGCCCGCTGGGCCACAGCCTCCAGGCGAGAATGCTCGTCCAAGGCCCGCTGCGCCACCCGGCTCTGCTCCAGGTTGCGCAGTTGGCTGCGACTTTGTTCCCTCTGCTGCCGTATTGCCTCTTGTCGTTCCTGGCAACGTTGTCTCAGCTCGGCCATCAGAGCGCGGTGCTGCTCCAGGCGCTGCTGCCGGGATCCGCTCAACAAACTTTGACTTTGAGCCGCCCGTCGGCTGCGGGCCGCGGCCCACTGTTCCTGCAAACTCATGGCGTCCAACCCCCCTACGTCCTTCTCAATGCCTGGGCGAATGCAGTTCTCCGCTTTTTCCCAACTCGCTCTCCACCAGCACGGCCTGTAGCTCAACACCACCGCCCGCTTCGATCCCCAAGCCGAGGCTAAGGAAACAAGGCAGAGATCGACAGCAGATTCCTGCCTCGCCTTCTCGACGACCCGACCCTTCGACCCCCGCGGTGTTGAAGGCAAGGGGATCGAGTGATTGGGTCAGATTTAGACGGCAGGGGCAGCAGCGGTAGCCGTCAGGCCCACAGCCTCGGCGTATTTCAGGTAGGTTTCCACCGAAGCCACAACGACGCGCGCCTCAATGGCCAACAGCTCGATCCCCACCAAAGAAACCCGCACCCAGGCATCGACCACGATCCCTTTGTCCAAAATGCGGTCGATCACTTCGGCCAAGCTCGAAGAAGAGTTCACTTTCTCGACTGCCATAACGATCTCTCCTGCACAGATGATGGTTGAAAAAGACAAACAATTCGGTAGCAAAACAGCAGGCGACTAAGGATCCCAAGCTGGGATTTGCCTTCTCCAGGGCGACAAGCGCACTTTCTGTCGCCCCATCCCTATTCTGCTAACTTTTTTCGGGGAGAACACCCGTGGATTCGCTTAAAAAATACGGCAGGTCAACAAGACTTACCGTCTTTTCCAACCGCCATCCCCCCTACATAGTACTCGCCGAAAGAAAAAGTGGGTCAGGGGGTAAGAGTGTTTTTGGATCCCGGCTATGGAGATTGTCCAGCCAAGGTGCGGGCCAGCAGGGATCCCCTATACTGAGAGCAGTGCGCTTGCTGTCCTTTCGCTGGCCAAGAGGGCTGCCGTGACCGAGTTCAACACTGGGATCCCAAGTGTGCGCCGCCTGCAGAAGGTGATCCGGGAGCGGGAAATCTTGGAAGTTAAGCTCAACACAGGAGATGTCTTCGTCGGCCAGTTGCGCTGGCAGGATCCCGACTGCCTCTGTTTGGCAGACGCAGAGGGACAAGAATCGCTGCTGTGGCGCTCGGCCATCGCCTTTGTCAAAGTCAGGCCCCCCGCCTAAGCCCAAACCCCTGCAGCCTCTTCGTCACATCTGCTTCCTGGCGGTGGCGCTCCCTCTGTTGCACCCATCGACGGCTGTGGCCAAAGCGCGCGGCGAAGAGGTTATGATTCAGCTAGAAGTGTACTGTACAAGGAAAAAACTACCACCCTCCCCACTGCTATGACAACGGGTCTCATTGAGCTGAGCCTGCAGCCTGCTGCCCAACGGCACAATCACTACAGCCGCGAAGACTTTTTTCGCTTCGACCTTGCCCAGGGATCCCTGGTGGACTGGACGGGCACCCGCAATGTCTTGGTGAGCGAGGATTTTATCCTGGGCCTACAGCAGGGCTTAGAAGAAGAAGTGGGGGATGCCTCTGCCTCGTTGATGTACACCATTGGCCGCGAGTGGGGGCGCAACGATGCCATCCACTTCTCCCACTGGTTCGAGGAGGAGTATCGGCGCAAGCCGAAGCAGAGCCACCTGATGTTTCTTTTGGAAACCTGGTGGTGGCCTTTGACCTCGCAAGGCTGGGGGCGCTGGGAGGTGGAGACTGAGGGCCGGCGGCAGGGATTTATTTTCATTAATCTGTTCGACTCCGCCGTGGCCCGCACCCTGGGGGACGTGGGTAAACCTGTTTGCCACCTCTACGCCGGCTTATTTGCCGGGTTTTTCAGCGCCATGGTGGAACGACAGCTCAACTGCATCGAGATCCAGTGCTATTCCATGGGGGAAAGCTACTGCAAGTTTTTGCTGGGTAGTAAAGATCGCATCGATGCGGCTGCCTTTTGGCTCAACGAAGGGGCCACTGCCGGCGAAATTGCCCAAAAGCTGCGCTCTGGGCAAGGAGTGACCAAGTCATGACGGCAGAGGTTTTTCTGGAAGAGTCGGTGCAGAGCTTTTTTGCCCGCCTGAATTGGGATAACCGCCCTCTGCAAGACCCCTCCCTGCCCATGCCTTTTGTACGAGTGCAAGAGCACTTCGGCTCCATCCCCTGGGCGGGGGATCCCCTGGCGTTGGCGGCCCGTTCTATGGGATCCCTGGCGGCAGCGCCGCCGCAGGCTGAAGAGGAACAGATCACTTTGGCCGATTTATTCAGCCTGTTCTGAACTCCGACACCCGCTAAGCACCGACCAACACTTGGGAGAGGTGAGATGGTGAGCCCACTGGAGCAGATGCTAATTGAGGCAGAGGCCCGCTACCTCACACCGGAGCAACTGGAGCAGCTCAAGGCCTATGTACTGGGCTGGCCCAAAAGGCTGCACGTGTACCGGGCCGTACGGGAGCGGGAGAGCCAGATGGTAAGCCGCACCCTAAACACCCTTCAAAAGGAGATGCCCAACCTTTCCTCTCAGGTGGTGGATCTCTGCCAGCGGCACCTGCTCCTGTTGCTGCGTTACAGCGCCCTGGCCATGTTGCTCCAGGACGAGAACCTGTTGAAGGAGCGGCTGATCGAGTGGATGGAGGAAGAGGTGCGCCTGTACAAGCTGCAAAGCGCCTACGAGGTTGCTTATCGGATTTGTCAGCAAGAGCTAAGGGATCATCTGGCCCCTGGAGAGCTAGAGTTTATTCGCCCCTTGATTACCCAGGCGCAAGCAGCTTTGCTCTCTTTGGACGGACTCAGATCAACTGAGTAGAGGTCTCTCCTGCTGAGTTTCCCAATTACGCTGCCCTACTTGATAGCCCAGGGATCTTTGACATATGGCCGGCACCACCGCTATCCCCAATGGCTCCACCAGCTTCGACCCCTATACGCCTGTTTTGGGCAACTACTACGCGCCCAGCGCCTATCTGCAAGGCGATCTGGAGTCCGGTTTGCTGGCAAGTCGCCACGGTGACCGGCTCTTGGCCCTTCCAGAAGCATTGCTACGGGGCATCTACACTGGCTTGGAATATGAGACAGGGCAAGCCGCCCGCCTGGTATTGCGCAACTGTGGCCGTATGTGGGGCAAAGAGTTTTTCCGCCGCTTTGCCCAGGAGCTCTCCGACTACTACCAGAAGCCTTTGTCCGAGCTGGAGATGGGGCTCTTTTTACAAAATCTCAAACAAGCCTGGAAAACCCACGGCTGGGGGCTGATCGACATCGACTGGACTTACAAAAATCAGGGGGTGCTGGTGGTGTCAATCCGCAACTCTCCCTTTGCCGCTGCCACACCCCCTCACTTCAAGCGCCCGATGGGCTTTTTGGAGGCAGGGCTGTTGGCCACCTGGTTTAGCCAGTTGACTGGCCAGGATCTGGCCTGTGTGCAAACCACCAGCGAGGCTTTGGGAGCGAAGAGCAACTTGTTTATCTTGACCGCTGCCGCCCGCCTCAAGGAAGGAGAGGCCTGGGTGGACTCCGGCCTCAGCCACGACCAGATCCTGGAGAAGTTGTTACAGCCCGCCCCGTAACCCGATCCAGCAGCGGGATAGGATCCCTTCGAGACAAGTCTGTATAATTCTCTGGGAGCAAGACGAGCTCAAGCGCGTGAGGGTGTAGCCATTGGGGTGGCGGGTCAGAGCAATCCGAGGGGCCATCACCGTTCCGGCCAACACTGCCGAGGCCATTGGTGCGGCGGTGAACGAGCTACTGGACGCCCTGGAACATCGTAACGCCATCAATCCGGCGGAGTTGGTGAGCGTCATTTTCTCGGTCACCCCCGATCTAAACGCGGCCTTTCCCGCCCAATTTGCCCGCCGCCGCCCCGGCTGGGAGTTGGTGCCTCTGTTGGACGTGCAACAGATGGACGTCAACGGCGCTCTGCCCCGTTGTATCCGCGTTTTGATCCAACTGAATACCCCGCTGGCTCAAGCTGAGATGCACCACGTCTATCTGCGAGGTGCCCGCGAGCTACGGCCCGATCTCAGCCCAGTCTAGGAAGATAGCTTCTCCCGCAAGCGAGCTTCCCACTGCTGCAGTTGCTCTTGGCGGGCAGCCACCTCGGCTTCGCGACGACTCAGCTCTTGGCTTTGCCGGGTTAAAGATTGGCGCCAGCTTTCGATCTCCGCCAAGTCGGCTAGGCTGCAGGCCTGCGAGAGGCTGTGCAACATCTCCACCAACTTCATCGCCGCCTCTTCCACCCGCTGCACCTGCCGATTTTCCGCAAGCTCAACCAGCAGCAATACCCCCACGTTGTAGGAGGCTGCCTCCTTGGAGGTAACCCGTTCCGGCTGGCGCAGCGGCGTCCAAACTCTACCCTCGGCTTGCTGCGCCAAGAGCTGCAGCTCCGCCTGGCCAAAAAGACTTTTCTTGTCTACCCGCGCCAGATACAGCATGAAGCCTACTGGAATGTACAGGCCATCCTAGCACCGATCCCCTTCCTTTGAGGGATCCTGCCCTAAAACCGGGAGGGTTGTCCCCGGGAGGATCGATGTTAGGATCGGCTGTGAAATGGGCAAGGCCTGACGCCTTCCTGTTTTCATCAGTTTAGGGATCCCTGGCATGTTTCTCACCCAAAGCCCCTATTTTTTGATGGCAGCGCTGGTGGCGATTGCCAGTGGGGCCATCTTTGCTGTTCGCTTTATCAAGCGCGAGGCCTCCGCAGAGTCGGATGTGATTTTCGCAACGATGGGCCTGATCTATTCCGTCTGTCTGCTCTTGGAAGGTCAGCGCCTGATCCCGTTGCTGTTTTTTGCCCAGGTGCTGTTGGCGGTAGTGGCCGGCTGGTTTGCCCTCGAAACTTTCCGATTGCGGATCCTCCTGAACGAAAAGGTACGGCAGGTAGGCGGGCTTCGTCCGGACGTGCGGGGCCGGGGCTTCAGCCGCACCTATCCACCGGATGGCTATCCACAGGCGCGCAGCGTTTCCACGCGGGCTAGCGGATCCCGCATTCGCGACACTTCCTCCGCCAGTCGCTCCATTCCTGAACGTAGCGAGGAGCCAGCTCGTCGCCCGCGGCCCCAACTGACCAGCGATACCCGGGTGCGCCCGCGCCGTCGCCCGGAAGCGGAGGAGTATTACGACGAGCCAGAGACCCGCTCCCGTCGAGACGCCGAGTACGATGAGCAGGCTCCCCCTCGCCGCCCGGCTGCCGAGGACTATCCCGAGGATGCGCAGGAAGAACGGGGCACAGTCACCCGCCGCCGTCCCCCTCGTCTGCCTCAAGACCAGGAGGAGGGCTATGCCGATGAAAAACCTCGTCGTCCCTCCCGCCGCGTTGTCGAGGTAGAATCGGTGGAAGTGCAAGAGGCGGAGCCAGACGAGTACGAAGATGATTTGTTCTGACCTCACCCTCAAGCCGTTCTAGCCTAAGGGCGACTCCCAACTGCTTTCCTCCCGGAGAGATCTTAAGCCGGTTGGAGAGGGCTGTAGCTGTCCTTATCCATCGATCCTCAACCGGTGTTGCGCATACCAGCAGCGATGCCGTTGATGGTGAGCAGAGCTCCCCGCAGCAGTTCGGCGCGGTTGTACTGGGTGTTGTGAAGGTGGGACTTTTGCTTACCACGCAGGCGCTTGAGGAGCGAGACCTGAATAAACCCGAGAGGCACGATTGAACGGTTGCGCAGTTGCACCGAGCGCTTCAGGTAGGGGTCGTTCTCCAACAGCTCCTTGTGCCCTGTAATTTTCAAAACCATCTCGCGGGTGCGGTACATTTCTTGGGCAATGCACTCGAATAGCTCCATCGCCCGCGCCAGGCGCTCGGGGGAGCTCATCTCTCGCACGTAATGGCGGGCAATTTGCAAATCCGCCTTGGCCAGGGTCATCTCCACTTTGGAGATCACCATGCGGAAGAAGGGCCACTCGCGGTAGAGATGCTGCAGGTGGTTGAGGTTGTGCTCGCCTTTAGCCGCGTATTCCTCCAGAGCGGTGCCCACTCCATACCAGGCGGGCAAGAGAAAACGGCTTTGCGTCCAACTGAATACCCAGGGAATGGCCCGCAGGGATCCGATATCTTTCGAGTTGCCGCTGCGGCGGGCAGGGCGGGAGCTGATCTGCAGTTGGCCAATTTCTTCAATGGGGGTGACCTCGTGGAAAAACTCCACAAAGCCCTCCTGCTCATAGACCAGGTTGCGGTACACCTGGCGAGAGCGCTCTGCCAGCGATTCCATCAGGCGCGACCACTCGTGCAGGTCATTGGGGTAGGTGCGCAGCAGGCTTGCCTGAATGACGGCGCTGGTAACAGTTTCCAGGTTAAAAATGGCCAGATCCTGGAGAGAATACTTGGAGGCCAACACCTCTCCCTGCTCAGTAATCTTGATGCGGCCCCCCACGCTGCGTCCCGGCTGGGCCAAAATTGCCTCGTAGGCTGGCCCTCCCCCGCGCCCCACCGAGCCACCCCGGCCATGGAAGATCTGCAACTTCACACCATAGGACTCGGCCACTGCCTGCAGCCGCTGCTGGGCTTTGTAGATCTCCCAGTTGCTGCTTAGAAAGCCAGCATCCTTGTTGCTATCCGAGTAGCCCAGCATCACCTCCTGTAGGTTTTCCTGCTGAGCCAAGTACTGGCGATAGAAAGGAATCTCCAACAACTGCCGCAGCACCTCTGGTGCCTGCTTGAGGTCTTCAACGGTCTCAAACAGCGGCACCACCGCCAGGGATCCCCGCCCGCTGATGGGATCATAAAGGCCCACCTCCTTGGCCAGCAGCAGCACCTCTAGCAGATCGCTCAGCTGGCGGCTCATGCTGATTACATAGGTTTGGCACATGGCCGGTCCAAACTCCTGCTGCAGCCGGCGCAGGGTGCGAAAGGTGGCAATCAGCTCTGCCGCCTTATCGGAAAAGGGAGCTTCTAGAGGGATGAGGGGCCGGCGGGTTTGCAGCTCCCGCAGGAGAAAAGCCGTTTTTTCCTCCTCCGTCATCTCGCTGTAGGACCGCGGCAAGATCCGCAGGTACTCGAAGATCTCGGTGAGAGCGGCCTCGTGGTAGCTGCTGTCTTGGCGGATATCCAGGTGGGCCAGATGGAAGCCAAAGACCTGCACCTGGTGAATGAGGTGATCCAACTGGCGGCAGGAGAGGCCACTGTTTTTCAAGCTGCTCTGAATAAGCTGCAAGTCGGCCAGAAATTCTTCCGCATTGGCGTAGGCGTTGTCCACGGGGGGAGGAGCGGGCAGATAGGCGGAGTCAGCCAAATTGCGGTTGCGCTCCCGCGTCAGCTCCAGCCGCCGCTGGATGTAGCTAAGCTTGAGCCGGTAGGGCTCCTGGCGATATTGCAGCGAAAAGGACTCGTAAACCTCCGGCATGAGGCGACGATCCTGCTCAAGGGCATCCAGCAACTGGCTGTCCACATCCCCCCAGTGCAAAGAGACGCTCAAGGTTTTGGTGAGCGCCTTCACCGACTCGATGTACTTGCCCAAAATTAGGTTGCGCTGGTAGCGGGCCGTTTGCCAGGTAACGTCGGCAGTGACGGAAGGGTTGCCGTCCCGATCCCCGCCTACCCACGAGCCGAAGTTGCAAAATCCTGCTGGCGGTGGCTCGACGCTGGGAAAGGACTTTTTCAGGCTGCGGCTGAGGTATTCGTGCAGCAGGGGGATAGCCTGAAACAGTACCTCTTCAAAATAGTGCAAGGTGTAATCGACTTCGTTGAGTACTGTTGGCTTGGCCTGATGCAATTCGTCGGTGCGCCACCAGAGCAGAACTTCCTCCGCCAGTTGTTCTCTCAACATCTGGGCCTGCAGAGGGTGGGATTGCTCTGCCCAGTCCAGTTGGCTGAGCAGGCGGGAGAAGGCCCGTTGCTTTTCGCGGATAGTGTGGCGGACAATCTCGGTGGGGTGGGCGGTGAACACCAGGCGGATGTGCAGCCGCTCCAGCAGCCGGCGCAGCAGTCCCGGCGGCACCCCCTGAACTCGCAGGTAAGGGAACAGACGTTCAAATTTTTCATTTTCCCGCACGGTGCGCTGCTGGCTGTCCACCATGCGCATATCTGAGTCTTCTGCCCGTTCGTAATGCTGTTCAACGATGTTGATCAACTGAAAGAACAAGGCGAAGGCGCGGGCCGTTTGAATGGCTGCATCGAGGCTGAGATGCTCGACAATTTGTAGTACTTCCGGGATGGGGTACTCCAAGGCCTGCCCTTCAGGGGAACACATGGAGCGCAGCCGCCGCAGCAGATCCACCAAAGGCTGCCCGCACTCCTGCAGGATTACGGATTCCCAAAGTTCTTCCACCAGTTGCAGGCGGCGATTCAACAGGTTGTTCCTGCGGTCAAGCACTTCATCTGTGGGGAGGGCACAGGCCAAGGGATCCCGTTCCGCCAGTAGAGGGGCCTCCTTCCGGCCATTGGCAGAACCCACTGCCCGCTCTGCACTCGTCAGGTGGGAGGAAGAGGTCATGAAGGCAGCTCCTAGAACAACCATCCCAATATTAGAGCCTGTTCGCTGGAAGCGCAGATGTAGCTAGCATCACCCTTGGAGGAGAGCTTTCTTGGCACCCTGGCCACCTCTCCCCCTGCTCCTCCATGCCTAGGGATCCCTGGATGGCCGGTTAGAGACGGCTGCGAATCACAAACGAGTAGTTGCTGCCGGGTTCCAACAGATAGTCAGATTTTTCCAAAAAGCGGCTTAAGGGCTCGCAAATCAAGGCCCGTCCTACGGAGGGTTCCACCTTCAGCTCCCCAGCTCGAAAGTGCCAGCAAAAGCGCCAAACCCAACCGTTGGCGTTGACTTCCCCTTCAATAGCGCCCTCCTGCCAGGAGCGGCGGGTAATTTGTACATGGGCGGTGGTCTGCGGCAGTCGGCTCATCCAGAACCTCCCGACGGGATCCCTTGTAGGGTAGCGCGCAAACCCCTCTCCGAGAAGTCGAAGATAGGCCGTGAAGGGCTAGATAGATGCTAGACGGAAAGGGACCCGTTGGTTGGATGGTTCTCTTGCCGAGGATAACAACAAACGCCCCTGGGGGGCTGTTTCTTCAGCTCCTGAGGCCGGGAACGATTATATAGAAACTATTGAGCGGCAGTTGCCAAAGCCTTAGGAGATTTTTTCTCCGGCTTCTCAGCCGCCACCTCCGCTAGCAAAGCCCGTAAGCTGGGAAAGAGAAAGTGATTTTCTTCGACATATTGCGCACCAAACAGTCCCTTCTCCGCCCAGAAAAATCGGTCTACCGTGTGCTCGTTTCGCCGAACCAGAATCAGCGCAGGCGGCTGAATAGAGTTTTCCTGTATATACCTCCGAGCGGCGGTTACAGACTTTTCTTCGCCGCTATCTAATTTAAATTGAGGAATATGATCTAAAATTTTGCGCCCCTCCAAACGACGGCGGCTCTTACGCTTTCTTCTCCTGACCAATGTCAGCCTCCTGTAGAAGGATTACAAGACAACCGCAAAGAATATATCAGTACTACTTAAGAAAATCAATAACTTCTACCGGCCTTTGTTATCATCCTTTACAGAGATAACAAAAGACAACAGACGTCCTCCTCCCCGAACAGAAAAGAGAGGCAACTCACCTCTGTCGCCCCTCCAAGAACTCTGCCGAGAAACCGCCTACTCAGTTGAAAAATAAACCTCCTCGCTCAGCAAGGGAGCGAGCCAAGAGCAGGTTAGGACAGGAGAGGCAATAGGCTATCGATGAGCTCTGAGGCCTGCGAAGAAAGTCAACTGCCAGCGCAGGAGACTCCCTTCGGATCTTGCTTCCAAGCTAGCATCGCCCAAAGGGATGCTCAACGGGACATATACTTAAACTCATATGCGGACAACCCCCCTTGGTGTGGATTAGGGTTGGTTAATGGCAACTGCGCAAACCTAGAGCAGCTCCACCAAAGGGAATACTCGCGTGGCGAGCAGCCTTTGGAGAGAGTACTACGACTGTACAACTAATTTTCTGTTTCTACAATATGTCCAGCAATATGTCCAGGATAGGTTTCCCATACTGCGTTAAACCCTTAGACGGCAGACAGACCTCTTGCTACTCTGGCTTCAGGCATGACCTGAGCCATGGGGGTTTTGGTCGGTCTCAGTCTAGGTCTAGGGAGTTTTGGGCATGAGGAAATTCGCGTTGCTGGTGAGTCTGGGATTGACTCTAGGATCCCCGCCGCTTTGGGCACAGAAGGCAACCTCGCTCCCCAGTCCTGCTGCAACTCCTTCTCCGGCTACAGGGGGGGATCCCAGCGCGCAAGCTTCCCCAACTCTAACTCCAGAGCAAGTTACCGATGCTCAGGTGGAGCAGTTGGTGCAGATTCTGTTGGAATTGGATCCTTTGATCCGGGAAGCCAGCGCTCAGTTGCGAGAGACCCAGAACGAAGAAGAGTACGAGCAGATTATGCAGCGCACGGAAACCCAAGCCAGCCGCATTGTCGAGAAGCAGGGGCTGACGGTGGCCGAATATCGCGAGCTGATGACCCTGGCCAACGAAGATCCTGTTCTGAACCAGCGAGTGCGGGCCCGCTTGCAAAAAGTGATCGAAGAAAGGGAGTCCTCTGCTTCTCCCCAGCCAGCCACCCCGACGCCTAGGCCCTAGGTTGAGCCGACTGCTGTTGGCTGGAGACAGAAAGAACCTAGGGCAACCGCGAGGTAGAACAAGTGTGGCCGGCCTCGCTGTTGAGGCAGATTTTCCCTTGCAACAAGTTCACCTGTTGTTGTACAGGGGTCAAGCTCAATCCTGCCCCTCCCTGCCACTACAGATCCGAGCTGGGCACGCGCTAACCACTATTTGACGCTGACCTTGCAGGTACAGCGCAAGCCTTCCCGTCTTGCAAGGTAAAAAATAAAACGAGCTGCGAGGCAAATTATCAGCCTATTGGTGCAAGTTCCTTTCGGCATACAGCTCGCCAACGTAACCCCGTTAGCGGGTGGGGGGCCAAAGTTGAGGTACTGAGCAACTTTTTGGCAATCTTCCGGCTCCCGTCTCCCCAGGATGAGATCCTAGAATTGGAGTCTTCTAGGATCTTCTCTGGGACTTGAGGATGACAACTCCGCCTGAAAAGCCCGCCCCCAAAGTTCAAGCGGGATCTCTGCGAGCTGTGCTGAGCGTTGCACTGTTTCTGTTCTTACTGGTGCTGGTTTCCTACTTGAGTCTCAACTTCGTGCTGGCCTTGGTGGACAAGCTCAGCTAGCCACCCCCTGAGGCGATCCCTCGGCGCCGATCTGCCGGTAACCCTTTGTCTTCGGCAGCAGGAAAGATACAATGGATTTACACGGCTTAACACCTTTTCTCAGTTTCTACTCTCGCCATCATGAGCCCCCTCTCGTGGCTGAGACCATTTTCTTGGTTCACAGGTTCGCCGGGATCCGCTGTGCCCTATCTTGAGTCTCAACCTGCGCTGACGTTGCCCCGCCGGGATCTGGGCTGGAGGCGGTGGCTGCGCTACCTATATTTGCGCCTGTTGCGAATGCAATCCTCTCCCAAGGAGATTGCCCGCGGCCTGGCGGCGGGAGTTTTTGCGGGTTGTTTTCCCATCTTCGGCTTTCAAACCCTGGTGGCTCTGCTGTTGGCCGTTCCTTTGCGGGGCAACAAGCTGGTGGCGGCGGCAGGAACCTGGGTGAGCAACCCCCTCACCTATGTGCCGATCTATGCGTTTAACTACCGGGTGGGAGAATGGCTACTGGGATCCCGAACAGCCTTTGCCACTTCGGAACTGGTGGTAGCCCAGAACTGGATGCAGTGGGGCCTGGAGGTCTCGGGTACGCTCTTTGTCGGCTGTGCATTTGTCGGGTTTTGGGGTGCCCTCGTTAGCTACTTTCTGGGGCTGTGGCTGGTGCAGCGGATCCGCCGGCGGCGGAGAATGGGCCGGGTCTGCAATACCCTGTGAAGGGATGTAGGGCGGCTCAGAAGGCCCAACCCAAAGCTGGACTAGGCCGGGATCCCTGGCGGCTCAGACTTCAGAGATGGATCGAACTTCGGAGAACAGAAGGGTTTGACGATGGAAGACATGCGATCGCTATTAACCGATCTCAGCCGCCGCTCGCAGCGATGGGGGGAACAATTGGGATCCGCCTTGCAGACGGGCATGAGCCAGCTTACCCAAGCTCCTCAGCCGATTGTGTTGCTCTCGCCGCGGGAGCTGGAGAAGATGCGACGGGCCTGCCGCCTGGCCGCGGATCTGCTCAAGCACCTGGAGCCGATGGTGCAGCCGGGGGTTACCACCCAAGAGCTTAACGACGAGGCGGAGCGCTGGACGCGGGCCCACGGGGCCAGGAGCGCCCCTCTGGGCTACCACGGCTTTCCCAAGTCCATCTGCACCAGCGTCAACCACGTCGTCTGCCACGGCATTCCCAGCCCCAAACAGATCCTGCGGGAGGGGGACATTATCAATATTGATGTCACCCCAGTTTTGGATGGCTACCACGGCGACACTTCCAAAACGTTCTTTGTCGGGCAGCCTTCCGAGCGGGCGCGGCGTCTGGTGGAGGTGGCGGAAGAATGCCTGCGGCGAGGCATTGCCGCCGTGAGGCCAGGCGGCAGAGTTGGGGATATCGGGGCTGCCATCCAGGAGTACGCCGAGTCGCAGGGCTACAGTGTGGTGCGGGACTTTGTCGGCCACGGGGTGGGACGGCAATTCCACACGGCACCCCAGATCCCCCACTACGGCGAACGGGGGAAGGGGGAAAAGCTCCGCCCCGGCATGGTGTTCACCATCGAGCCGATGATCAACGAGGGTACCTGGGAAGTGAGGGTGCTGCCCGACAAGTGGACGGCTGTTACGGCAGATGGCAAGCTCTCCGCTCAGTTTGAACATACGGTTGCCGTTACCGAAACCGGCGTGGAGATCCTGACTCTGCCTTCTTCAAGCTCCTAAGCCCTTTATGGACAGTGTGAGCGCTGCCGATCCCCGCCTGCGTCTCTCCTCTGAGAATCTACTGCTGCTGCTGGCGGCAGCAGCGGGGTTGGGCACAGGGCTTTTGGTGGTGGGGTTTCGCTATCTCATCGGCTGGTGCCGCTATCTTTTGCAGGATACTCTCGTCGATAGCATTGTCAGGGCTGCGCAACAACACGGCCTGTTGCTGCTGGGATCCTGGGCAACCATTTTGGCGCCACTGCTGGGGGGTCTGTTGATCGGCACTCTGGGGGTGGTTCTGCCTTTCCCCAACCTCAGCCTCTCCAGTTTGGTGAGTTCCAACCGACCTCTCGCCCCTCGCCCAGAGTGGATCCCCCTTAAGCTGGTGGCTGCTGCCATCTCGTTGGGGGCGGGAGCCTCGCTTGGGCCAGAGGCCCCCAGCGTGGAAAGCGGGGCCCTGCTGGGATGTCTGCTCGGGCAAAACCTGCGCCTCTCGCGGGAGCGAGTGCAACTGTTAATGGCTGCAGGGGCAGCGGCGGGGCTGGCGGCGGGGTTTAACGCGCCGATTGCTGGGGTGTTTTTGGCGCTGGAGCTGGCCTTAGCTCGCTCCTTTACCACGTCGGCCGTCAGCGTCGTGGTGTTGGCAGCGGTGGTGTCGGCCCTGATCGCCCAGGTAGGGCTGGGGGCGCAGCCGGCCTTTCTGCTGCCGACCATTACCCAGCCGGCTTTTGTCTTACCTGCCTACGAGCTCCACAGCCTCCTGGAGGTGCCCCTCTATTTGGGTTTGGGCCTTTTGGCCAGCTTGGTCTCCATCGCCTTCGGCTACGCGCTGGAATGGGGCAAGCACCTGTTCGGTAGTGGCCTCCTGGCGGCCTGGCCGGCCTGGAGCAAGCCGATTCTGGGCGGTGGGATCCTGGGCTGTGTCGGCCTGGGGATCCCGTTGGCCCTGGGGGTGGGCTACGAGACGATTGAGTTGATTCTGCAGGCGGTGCCCTTTTCCCTCGGCCAGCTTGGCCTGCTGTTGCTAGGCAAGTTATTCCTTAGCGCAGTGAGCTTGGGCAGCGGCTTTGTCGGGGGAACCTTTGCCCCGGCTTTGTTCTTGGGGGCGGTGTTGGGGGCAGGCTACGGCCAGGTGTTGGGAAAGGCTTTGCCTGCTATTGCCCTCTCTCCCCCTGCCGCCTACGCCATGGTGGGCATGGGGGCGGTGTTGGCGGCCAGCGTGCGGGCTCCCCTAACGGCGATTTTGCTGCTGTTTGAGATGACGCGGGACTACCACATCGCCTTGCCAGTGATGGCAGCGGTGGGCTTGAGCATTTGGCTAACGGAGCAGTTGCACCCGCCGGCCATTTACCCTTCCGCCCGTCGCAGGCAGGAGCCGAAGGGCCTGACGGTTCAAGAGGTGATGGTGCCCCCTTCTCTGCTGCTGCAACAGGATACGCCCCTGCGGGAGGCCCTGGAGCGTTTGCTGCAACAAAAGTGTCACAGCGCTTTGGTGGTGGACGGGCAAGAGCGGCTGCGGGGCATTCTCACTCTGGAAGACCTCGAGCGGGCCCTGGCCCACAGGGAAGCCGGGGAATTGGCCGAACTGACGGTAGAGCAGGTCAGCCAGGCTCCTGTGCTCACTACCTTCCCCGACGAGGCCGTGGCGGTGGCCGCCGAGCCGATGTACGAATACGATTTGCGCCAGTTGCCAGTGGTCTCGCGGGAGGATCCGGAGCATGTGGTTGGCCTCCTGGATCGGGAGCGGGTGTTGCTCTCCCAAGAGATCGAATCTATGCGGCAAGTCCTTGAGCCGGAAGTTCTTGCTCCAGATGGGGGCAAAAATGGGATCCCTGCCCAGCCCACCCCCTCCTCCCCTACGCCGGCAGACTAGGGAGCAGCGCTGCCGCAGCGGGGCGGAGGGACATTCTTGACACTCCTCCACTAAAGTCGGGGGATTCTTACGCAGTCCATAAACGAACTCACAAAGGCACTGTCAAGACGCCTCTACACAGTTCCCTGCAGCAGAGCCCCAAGGTTCTGCTTACTTTGCAGCCTGGCCAAGAGATTGGCGTCTTCCGGATGCTTGCCACCGGAAGGACGTTGAGGCTCGCCTCAGCAGGACGAGGTTCCCACCAGGCTGAGGTCTCCAGCGCGGGGGTAGGCTTAGGTAGGCGGTGGGCAAACATCTAGCGTACCACAGCTGGCCCTTTGGGGGAGTTAACGGGCAGAATCTCGGCAGATCTCCTGGAGCAGGTGGGCAACTGCCTTGCTGGCAGCGGGAAGAGCTGTCGCCTTCAAGTTGGCGGCCATTTGGGCAACCACCTGGGGCTGAGCCAGCCAGGCCAGCACCGTCTGCCGCAGCAAGGCTAGATTCTCCTCAGATTCTCGCATGACCACTCCCCCACCCCGTTCCACAAAGGCCAGGGCGTTGTGATACTGATGGTCTTCGGCGGCAAAAGGATAGGGGATCAAAATGGCGGGGGTGGCGGTGGCCCACAACTCTGCCAGGCTGAGGGCGCCAGCTCGGCTGATGGCAAAAGTTGCCCGCTGCAGCAGGGCCGCCACATCGGTGCGGAAAGGAAAAGCGCGGTAGCGGGGATGGGAAGGGATCCCAACCTCACTGCCGCCGGTCAAATGCACAATCCAGGCCCCTGCCTCCAACCAGGCCGGGGCACAGGCGGCCACCATGCGGTTCAGGCCCCGTGCCCCCTGGCTTCCCCCCATCACCACAATCAAAGGATCCCCCTCCGGAATTGGCAGATCCGCGGGCAAGGGCTGGGGCTGATAGAACTCCGAGCGCACCGGCGTGCCCACCACGCAGGTGATCGCCCCTGGCAAATGCTCTGCCGTTTCCGCCATGCCCAGGGCCACCAGCCGACAAAATCTCCCCAGCCAGCGGGTCACCTTGCCCGGAAGGCAGTTGGACTCATGTAGCAACACCGGCACCCCCAGCGAGCGAGCCGCCAAGATGGTCGGGGCGGCGATGTAGCCGCCGGTGGTCAGTACAGCGTCAAACCGTCCTTTCCTAAGGATCCGCTGCACCTGCAGCGTTGCCCATGCCAACTGACCCAGGGATCCCAGCTTCTGCCAGGGGGATCCCTGCCAGCCGGACATGGCCACTCGGTGCAGCGGGTAGCGATCCGGCACCAGCTTCGCCTCCAGCCGCTGCGGCACCCCCAGCCACTCAATCTGCCAGGTGGGCAACTGCTCGACAACGGCCAGCGCCGGAAAGATGTGTCCTCCCGTTCCGCTGGCCGCAACCAACAGCCGCAGAGGTGAAGCTGTGTCCCTGGCGCGTGTGCTCACCCGTGTTAGGAGCCGTTGAGATCAACGTAGCGCAGGAGAGTACCCCGCTGCCCGAGGATAAACCCTTGCTCCGGGCCGAAAAACTCAATGCTGTAGAAATTGGCGGGAATGTTGCTCAATTGCTTGGCCTGCTCCCAGGTTTTGCCGCCATCGGGGCTATGGATCAGGGTAGCGCCGCCGCCTACCACCCATAAGTCGTGGTCGTTCTGGTAGGCCGCATTCAGATAGCCAAAGCTGAGGGCTCGCCCAGGGCGCAACGGCTTGGACCACTCGCCGGAGGTGAAGTCGTCCGTGAAAGCAATCTCCGCCCCTTGGTTCAATTTCCAGGCGCTGCCGTTGGGGCCAAAGCCCATGTTCTGAATGCGGCGAGAGCTTTCCCGTGGATACGGCTTCCAGGACCGACTTTCGGGGGTGTAGAGAAAGTAGAAGCTGCCCCGCGATGACACGGCCAGATACTCTCCTCCTGGGCCGCGGGCAATGTTTTTAATTGCCCCAATCGGTTCTTCTACCTGGGCATGCCAGGTCTGTCCCCCATCTTCTGTGCGGTAGATGGCCCCCACATTGGTTACCATCTCAGCAGCCCCAGGCCCCAGGGCTTGGATCAGGAGCGGCTCCCCCGGCAGTTGGTTGCTGAGGCGGATGGAAGTCCAGTCGGATCCCTCGTTGAGCGTGTGGAGGAGGATCTTCGGCTGCCCCACCACCCAGCCTTCTGCTCCAGCAAAGCTAATCGAGCTCAGGTAGGCTTCCGGCTCCAGTGCCGTCAGCTTGCGCACCTGCCAGTGGAGGCCACCATCCTGAGACTCCAACAGCGTCGCTTTATCGCCCACCAGCCAGCCATGAGAAGGGTTGGTGCCGGTGAAAGCAATGTCCAGCAGGATGTTCTGGGTGGGCACCTCGACTTGTTGCCAGGGCACCACCTTCATGTCTGGCATCCGCGCCGCCATCAGCAAGAGAGAGAAGGCAGCCAGCAGCACCAGTCTCCAGAGCTTAAGCATCTTGGCCATCACTCGACGAAGTAGAAACTCATCAAAAACAAAAATCCCAGCGCCAATCCCAAGAAGATGAGTAGGTTCTTTTGGGCAGGGGTCATTACATTGACCCCCAGGCCGTAGCGCAAGTTCTCTTGAAAACCGGAAGGCTTGCCCTTGGCGCCCACCGCTTGAAACAGGCGCTTGCCGGCGCGGCACACCGGACATCTCCAGTCGGCAGGCAGCTCCTCAAAGGGCACACCTGCCGGGATCCGATTGAGCTGATCCCCCTTGGCCGGCTCGTAAACATAGCCACAAGAGCGACATTCATAGCGCTGCATGCGCATGGGATCGCCAACCTGCGCATCGGCTTCATCTTCCGGCAACTCGATTAGCTTCGGTATCCTGGAGGGCTTGGGCGGGTTGACGGGATCCGGTTGCGAGCCATTCATGGTCTGGGAGGCATTTGCATCACTAGATCTTATTATGAGAGGAATTGTTACAAAAATCTACTCGGCCTTCTGATCCTTTCCTCAAAGCACCGATTGCCAACTCGGGGGGCGGGGAGATTTTGCAGAGTTAAAAACAGCCACGAGATGGGATCCCCTGGGACTCCGTCTTGAACAGGGGCATACCTGGCCTATCTCTTGACACCTCTCCGGCAGCGTCAAGGAACGTCGTCTCACTCGCCAGCGGGGCGAAGGGGTCTGCCAGACAAACCGGCCAGGGTTCACGCCTTGGATCCCATGCTATGTTTTGACTATCCTATTCCCATGTTGTGCCAGTGGGTGTCCGCCATGACCACGCCCCCTCGCCGACCTACCCTCAACCACGTGTTGATCGTCAAGGATCGCCACGGGCCAAAGGCTTACTGGCTGACAGCCGAGCTCTATTCCCTGGGGCGGGATCCGAGCAACAGCATCCGCATCGACTCCCAATACGTCTCCCGCCACCACGCCATTTTGGTGAAGACCGAATCTCCCTCCTCTCCCGATGGGTTTACCTACCAAATCATCGATGGAGACATCCATGGCACGCCCAGTACCAACGGCCTCTACATCCGGGGGGAGCGGGTGGAGTTTCGCGATCTCGAGGACGGAGACGAGATCCAGTTTGGCAACGACGCTACTGCCACCTACTCCCTGCAAGCTCAGGATTTGGACAGGATTCTCTCCACCTTTGAAAATACCCAGATCGTTGGCCTGTGAGAGCCGATTCATCAGTTGGGGGGGAAGGCTTTGGCGTGGTGGAATGGCTACCGCCTGAAGGGGGGATTCTTACGCAGTTCAGAAATGACCTGGAACAGGTGGTTTTGCCGGAGTATGCGATTGTGGGCGAATTGCGCCAATCGCTGCTGGCGGCAGGGGCGCTGGGATCCCTGATGTCGGGGTCGGGGCCAACGGTCTTTGGGATCATGCCCAGCCTAGAGCAGGCCGCCCAAGCGCGCGACAGCCTGCGTCGCTAGTTTGAGAAGGTGGGGTTTTGGGTTACGCAGTTTGCCCCCACCGGGATCCTGTTGGAGCCGGATCCCTGCCGCCTCAGCTCCAGCTAGGGTGTCGGCTGGATTGACCAGATGTGGGATCCCCATCTGGATCCTTCCGTCTGCTTGCCATAGTAGGATCAGCACCTGCGTACCCTACCTTGCACGGACCGCTGGTCTTTAGCGGCCGAGATTTTTCTAACCTCAAACGCCCCTCATGCCGCCCATCACCAAGATCCTGATCGCCAACCGAGGCGAGATTGCCCTGCGCATCATCCGCACCTGTCAGGAAATGGGGATCCGCACCGTGGCCGTCTACTCCACTGCGGATCAGAACTCGCTGCATGTCCAACTGGCGGACGAGGCCGTCTGTGTAGGGGATGCCCCGGTGGCCAAAAGCTACCTCAACATTCCCAACATCATCTCGGCAGCCCTTACCCGCGGCGCCAATGCTATTCATCCGGGCTACGGGTTCTTGGCGGAGAATGCCAAGTTTGCCGAGATGTGTGCCGACCACAACTTGATCTTCATCGGCCCCTCGCCAGAGGCGATGCGCAAAATGGCCGACAAAGCCACGGCCCGCGAGACTATGCAAGCGGTGGGCGTGCCGACCGTGCCCGGCAGCCGCGGCTTGATCACCTCTGATGAAGAAGCAGTGAAGCTGGCGGAGAAAATCGGTTACCCCGTGATCATCAAAGCCACTGCCGGCGGCGGGGGGCGGGGCATGCGGGTGGCCAGAGATGCCCAAGAATTGCTGAAGATGATGCGCACTGCCCAGGGGGAAGCCCAGGCGGCCTTTGGCAATGGCGGGATCTACCTGGAGAAGTTTATCGAGCGCCCCCGCCATGTGGAGTTTCAGATCTTGGCCGACAGCCACGGCAATGTGGTGCACCTGTACGAGCGGGATTGCTCAATTCAGCGGCGGCACCAAAAGCTGCTGGAAGAGGCCCCCAGCCCGGCTTTGACCACGAGCTTGCGCGCCCGCATGGGAGCAGCAGCGGTGAAGGCAGCCAAGGCGGTGAACTACGTGGGGGCGGGCACGGTGGAGTTTTTGCTGGATAAAAACGGCCAGTTCTACTTTATCGAGATGAACACCCGCATCCAGGTGGAGCATCCGGTTACCGAGATGGTGACGGGGCTGGATTTGATTGCCGAGCAAATTCGCATCGCCCAAGGTCAACCTCTGACCTTTCGCCAGAAGGATGTGGAACTGCGGGGCCATGCCATCGAGTGCCGCATCAACGCCGAGGATCCCAAGCAGCAGTTTCGCCCTTGCGCGGGCACCATCAGCGCCTATTTGCCCCCTGGGGGGCCGGGGGTGCGCATGGACTCCCACATTTACACCGACTACACCATTCCCCCCTACTACGATTCGCTGCTGGGCAAGCTGATCGTCTGGGGGCCCAACCGGGCGGCAGCTATCCGCCGCATGCAGCGGGCACTGGGGGAATGCGCCATCACCGGCGTGCCCACCACGATCCCTTTCCACCAGCAGATCCTGCGCCACGAGGCTTTTTTACGGGGCGAAGTGTACACGGATTTCATCACCCAACACCTGCTGCCCAGCCAGTAGCAATCCAATCAGAAGTCGTTTGGGATCCCGCTTTGAACTGCGGCTTGCCGGAAGTTAGAGTTAAGGGTGAGTTGAGGGTTGCTGGTCTTGCAGATGAGGGATCCCTGGCCCGACTCGGTTCAACAGGCGCATCTCCAGCGTCAGTCGAGCTGCCCTGTGCCCAGCCTCAGCCAGTTGGTGCTGCAATTTTTGCAGGAGCGGGATCTGGCCCCAACCAGCCGCCGCACCTACCGCATTGCTCTGGAGTAGTTTGCCAAAACTTGCCCGGTGCCGCTGGGACAGGTGCAGCCGTCCCACGTTCAGTCTTTTTTAAACAGCTTGAGGGGGCGTCCGTTGCGCAACCGTTCGGGCCAGTGGATCCATCCGCCTGCCTCTCCCGCTACCTACAACCTGAAGCGGCTGGCGCTGCAACAATTTTTTGAATGGGCCAGCCAGCGAGGCTACTTTCCGGATCCCTTGCCCACCCAGGCCATTCGACCTGCCCGCCTGCCCGCTCGTCTGCCTCGCGACCTGGATCGGCTGTTGTTGCAGCGGGTTCTGCAGCGGGCCCAGAGCCATTCTCTGCGCTACGCAGCCTTGATCCGCCTGCTGCTGGAGTGCGGCCTACGGGCGCGGGAGCTGTTGGACTTGACGGTGCAGGATTTTCGGATCAGCCCTGAGGGATCCCTGTTGGAGGTGCGCTGTGGCAAGAGAAGTAAACCCCGCGCTGTGGCGGTCGGGGATCCCCTCTCCGAGCTGCTGCAACAATATCTAAGCCAAGAACGGGGCCCGTGCGCGCCGACGGATCCCTTGTTTGTCTCCCAATCCCGCTGCCCGGCCTACCGGGGTCGTCCCCTCACCTACGATGGCCTACGTCATATTGCGCTTAAGCTCACCGAGCCTGAGCCGGGCCACCAAACCCCCCACCAGTTTCGCCACAGCTTTGCCACTCTGCTGCTGGATCGCGGCGTTGCCCCTGAGCCTATCCAGCACTTGCTGGGCCATACGACTGCTGCCATGACGATGCGCTACACCCAGCGGGCCAACTTGAGAGCAGCTATTGCCCGTTCCCGCGCGATCTTGGATCAGGGCTTGATCTAGGGATCCCTTGTTGTGCCCTGGCCCCTATTTTGTTTGTAGTAGGGAAGGGAATGCTTGCAAGGGGTGACCGAGCTGCCCACCGGCTTTTTGGAGGGTGCTCCGGAGCTGGCAGTTGAAGTACTATCTGCCAGCAACACCGTAGAAGAAATCGGGGGGAAGATTGCCGAGTACTTCGAGAACGGTGCCCCCCTGGTCTGGGCCGTTAGCCCAACTCAGCGCTGTTTGACGCCCCCACCGTCTACAGGCGGGGGATTCTTAACGTAAGGTGCGGAATTCCCCACCGTATAGACGGTGGGGATGGATAGCACCCTCTGACTGATTCTGGATGTATTGCTTCACAATTTCTAGGGAGCAAATCATGCCAA